>JBLNBI010000141.1:0-12791 GCA_050259815.1 Actinomycetota bacterium
CGGCGCCTTCGTCATCCTCCTGGAAGACCTGGCGGCGCCGGAACACGCCGGCAGTGTCGCCGCCAACCTGGTGGCCGTCATCGGCCTGCCGGTAGAGACGGGGGGGCAGAGCCTCCAGATGGGGGCCGCCGTCGGCATCGCCCTTTACCCGGAGGATGGGACGGATGGGGCAGTTCTCCTGAAAAGCGCCGACGTGGCCCTCGATACAGCCCGGCGGGAAGGGCAGGGAGGCTTCCGATTCTTCCGCCCGGCCCTCACCGATCAGGCGGCCCGCCGGATGGATCTGGAAAACGAGCTGCGCAATGCCCTGGCCCACGGCGAACTGGAACTCCATTTCCAGCCCAAGGTGCGGCTGGACACCCAGCTGCCCGATGGTGTCGAAGCCCTGGTGCGCTGGCGCCATCCGGAGCGGGGCCTGCTCCTGCCCGCCGATTTCATTCCTTTGGCGGAGGAGACCGGCATCATGGCCGGCATCGGCGACTGGGTGCTGGAGCATGCCTGCGGGCAACTGGCGGAATGGCGCCGCCAGGGCATCGGCTCCACGGTCAGCATCAACCTTTCGGCCCGGCAGCTCCAGCGGGGCGACCTGCCGGAGCGGGTGGCGACCCTGGCCCGCCAGTACGACGTCCCGCCCACCGGCCTGGAGGTGGAGGTGGCGGAGGACGTCCTCATGGCCGACCCGGAACGCTACGGCAAGGACCTGGCCAAGCTGCGGGAAATGGGGGTGAGGGTGGCGGTGGATGCCTTCGGCACCGGCCGTTCCGGCCTCGCTTACCTGCGCCGCCTGCCCATCGACATCCTCAAGATCGGCCGGCCCCTGGCCGCCGGGGTCGGCAGCGAGCCGTCCATGCAGGTGGTCCGGGCTGCCGTTGCCATCGCCCGCATCCTGCGCTTCGGCCTGGTGGCGGTGGGGGTGGAAACCCGGGAACAGGCCGAAGCCCTGCGGGCGGCGGGCTGCAACCTGGCCCAGGGCTTCCTCTTCGCCCGGCCCCAGGCCGCTGACGTGACGGAAGTCTGGCTGACGACAAGGGCCTTGTCGCAAAGCTGACAAAGGCTTCCCGGGGTGCCTGGAAAGCCGCGCCAGTGCTTGATCTACAAGAGGGCGCGGAACTTGCTGAGAGGGGCTATCCCCCTGACAGCGAGGCAATCCATGATCCCCGAACTGGCTGCCCGGCTCACCGCCGGCGTCAAGGACGGCAGCATCGTCCCCTACCTGGGCGCCGGCGCCCTGGCCGACGTGAAGAACGCCGCCACCGGCGCCCCCATCCCCGCCGACAGCGATTCCCTCATCCTGGCCATGAACGGCGGCAAGCCCATGTCGCCGAAGCTCATGTACGAATTCTCCCGGGCGGCCATGAATGTGGAGCTGAAGCGGGGCCGTACGGCGGTGACCCGCTTCCTCCACCAGACCTACGGCGAGACGGCCTGGACCCGGGGCGCGGTGCACGAGTGGATCAAGGCCCTGCGCCCGCCCTACGTCATCGACATCAACCGGGATACCCAGCTTCAGGATTCCTACGCCGATGCGCCCCATAACCTGGTGGTGGGGGTGGCCCGCATCGGCGGCACCGACTTCCGCTACAAGATCTATTTCTGGGACGGCGCCGCCTACGCCCCGGCCACGGACATCGACCCGGCCCGGCCCATCCTCTTCAAGCCCATGGGCACGCCCCGGCCGGCGCCCAATTACATCGCCTCCGACGCCGACTACGTGGATTTCATCACCGAGCTGATGGGCGGCTTCGCCGTGCCCCCCGAGGTGAAGGAGCTGCGCCAGGGCAAGCGCTACCTGCTCCTGGGCCTGCGGCTCAACCGGGACACCGAGCGCATGGTGCTGTCGGACATGATCTATGCCGCCGCCAGCCCCGCCGGCTGGGCCCTCATCCCCGAACCCACGGACAAGGAGCGGCGCTTCTGCAAGAAACTGGGCCTCGAGATCATCGAGGCCGATGCGATGGACCTATTGGCGGCTGATCTGCCCGCCTGACACGATTTCTTTCACAGGGAGTAACCATGCTTTTCGATCGCTACGAGCAGGACGGCCTGCTGTTCAACACCAATTTCAAGGAATCCGCCGGCAGCCTCGCCGCCTACCGGGGCGAACTGGTCCTCATCCCCGGCGAAGTGGCCGACGCCCAGGGCCGCCGCAAGCCGCCCCACGCGCTGCTCAAGCAGGCAGTGGCCCTGGCCGAAGGGGAATCCATCAAGTTCCTCA
This sequence comes from Actinomycetota bacterium, assembly GCA_050259815.1. Classification (GTDB taxonomy): domain Bacteria; phylum Pseudomonadota; class Gammaproteobacteria; order Burkholderiales; family Rhodocyclaceae; genus JAGTRP01. Next base: position 2,216 of record JBLNBI010000141.1, read on the forward strand.
CCGGCTCCCTGGACGAACTCCAGCATCTGGGCGAGCTGGCCGCCCGCTACAAGGGCAATCTCAAGAGCGACACCCAGGCCATATTGTTCGTCGTTAATATTCCAAAGCCATTGATCATTGCCATCGAAGGCGTTAACGTAATAGCGATTCCCTTGGTCGAGGGTATTCCTTGGAACGAGTTGATGGAAACGGCGGGGCTGGAAAAGGGCGATTTCAAGGGCCAATCCAGCGCCGAAAAGGTGGTGACTCTGTTCAAGGCCCTCGACGATTTCAAACCCAATTACCCGAGCGTGTCCTACGCCGAGGCGCTGGCCACCACCAACAACGCCAAGCGGGACGTTCGGGGCGCCGTGTAATGCCATGACAACACTCGTCTGGGACGAGAACAAGTTCGTCCTCGGGGTGACGGAGATGGATGCCGCCCACCGGGAATTCGTCGCGGAGACCGTGGCCGTCGCCAAGGCCTCCGATGACGAGTTTCCTGCCCTGTTCAATGCCCTGGCGGAACATACCCGCCGGCATTTCGAGGAGGAGGGAGCCCTGATGCGCGCCCACCGCTTCTCCGCCACGGAGGAGCACGAGGCGGAGCATCGGCGCATCCTTGCCGAACTGGACTATCTCTCCCGGCGGGTGGCCGGCGGGCGCATCGCCATGGCCCGGGCCTACGTGGAAGGCCTGCCCATCTGGTTCGCCAACCACCTGGCGACCATGGATGCCGCCCTGGCGGCCTGCGTCAAGGCGCCGGCCGGCCCCAGGGCGGTGCACTGAGGCCGGTCCCGCGTTTTCCCGATCAGTGCAGGGCCTTGGCCAGTCGCGGATGGGTGCCCACGAAGTAGTACAGGGCCGGCAGCACGAACAGGGTCAGGACGGTGGCGGTAATCAGCCCGCCGATGACCACCAGGGCCAGGGGCCGCTGGGTTTCCGAACCGATGCCGTGGGACAGGGCCATGGGCAGCAGCCCCAGCATGGCGAGCAGCGCCGTCATGAGCACGGTGCGCAGCCGGGACAGGGCACCCTGGAACACCGCCTCATAGACCGGCAGCTTCTCGTGCTTCAACTGGTTGATGTAGCTCACCATCACCACCCCGTTCAACACCGCCTGCCCGAACAGGGCGATGAAGCCGATGGCCGCCGACACCGACAGGGGAATGCCGGTGAGCAGCAGGGCGAAGATGCCTCCGATGAGGGCGAAGGGGATGTTGCAGATGATGAGGAGCGCATCCTTGAAGGACTTGAATGCGTCGAAGAGCAGCAGGAAGATCAGGAGGATGGATAGCGGCACCACCAGCATCAGCCGCTTCATGGCCCGTTCCTGGTTCTCGAATTCCCCGGACCAGGTGATGGAGTAGCCCTGGGGCAGCTTCATGTCTTTGGTCTGGGCCTGCATGTCGGCCACCACGCTGCCCATGTCCCGGTCGCGGATGAAGACGCCGATGGCGACCACCCGCTGGCCGGATTCCCGGGCGATGTTCATGGCGCCGCTGCCGACCTTGAAGTCCACGATATCGGCCAGGGGGATCTGGGCCCCCGAGGCGGTGGGGACCAGCACTTCACGGAGCCGGTCCAGGGCCCGCTCGTCCTCCTTGAGGCGCACCACCACGCTGAAATGGCGCTCCCCTTCCCACAGCTCCGTCGCCGCCTTGCCGGCCAGGGCCGTCTCGATGATGTCCTGGACGTCCATGACATTGAGGCCGTAACGGGCCGCCGCCGCCCGGTCGATTTCCAGGCGGTACTGGGGCAGGTCGCCCTCCCGGTCGATGAAGGCGCGCACCACCCCGGGCACCCCGCCGATGCGGGAAAGGAGCTGGTTGGCGTTGTCCTTCAGGACCTTGAGGTCGTCGCCGAAGAGCTTGATGACGATCTGGCCGTCGATCTGGGAAATGGACTCCAGGATCTGGTCCCGCACCGGCTGGCTGAAGGAGGGCTCGATGCCCGGCATGTCGTTGAGCTTGTCCTCCATCTCCCGGACCAGCTTGTCCTTGGTCATGCCGGAGCGCCACTGGGACTCGGGCTTCAGGTCCACCAGCATCTCGGTCATGTTGATGTTCTTGGGATCGGTGCCGTCCTCCGGCCGCCCGCCCTTGGACACCACCGCATTCACCTCCGGGAAGTCGCCGACGATGGCCCGCAGCTTCTTGAGTTCGCTCTTGGCCTCGGCCACCGACACCGAGGTGGGCAGGGTGATGTTGATCCAGATGGAACCTTCGTTGAGCTCCGGCAGGAACTCGGTGCCCAGCTTGGGGACCAGGGCCATGGTCACCGCCAGGGCCGCCACAGCGATCATCAGCACCCGCTTGGCGTTGGCGAGCGCCCAGCGCAGGGCGGGCTCGTAGCGGTTCATGCACCAGTGCATGAGCCGGGTTTCCTCGTGGGGGACGTTTTTCCGGAAGGCGATCTTGCTGAGGAAGGGCACCAGGGTCAGGGACAGGACCAGGGAGGTGATCAGGGCCGCCACCACCGAGTAGGCCATGGGGGCGAAAATCTTCCCCTCGTGGCGCTGCATGGTGAAGATGGGCAGGTGGGCGACGATGATGATGATCATGGAGAACACCGTCGGCCGGCCGATCTCCATCACCGCCTCCTGGATGGTGCGGCTGCGGGGGCGGTGGTCGTCGGTCTTGGAGGCTTCGCCAACCCGCCGGAAGATGTTCTCGATCACGATCACCGCGCCGTCCACGATGATGCCGAAGTCCATGGCCCCCAGGGACAGCAGGTTGGCCGGGATATTGACCAGGGACAGGCCGATGAAGGTGCCCAATAGCGCCAGGGGAATGACCGAGGCGACGATCCCCGCCGCCCGGAAATCCGCCAGGAAAAGGTAGAGCACGATGGTGACCAGCAGCGCCCCTTCCAGGAGGTTGGTGAACACCGTCTTGAGGGTCTTGCTGATGAGCCAGGAACGGTCGTAGAAGGGAACGATCTTCACGCCCTGGGGCAGCACCGTAGTATTCAGGGCATCGACCTTGGCCTTCAAGGCCTCCAGCACCATGGACGGGTTCTCGTCCTTGCGGAGCAGCACGATGCCGGAAACCACGTCCTCCTGGTCGCCGGCCTGGTCCTTGAAGCCGACGATGCCCTGCTCGGGCACCCGGGACTCCACCACCTCGGCCACGTCCCGGACCAGGATGGGGGAACCCTTGTTCTCCGCCACCACCACCTGGCCGATGTCCGCCGAGGAGCGCAGGAGCCCCAGGGAGCGGATCAGGTACTGCTGCCGGCCCTGGGCCACGGAACCGCCGCCGGCATTGGCGTTGGCCCGCTGCAGGGAGGTGTAGAGCTGGCTCAGGGTGATCTTGTAGTCCCGCAGCTTGGCGAGATTGGGGCGCACCTCGTACTGGCGGATGGGCCCGCCCAGGGAAACCACGTCGGCGATGCCCGGCACCTGCTTGATCTGGCGGGACACCGTCCAGTCCTGGATGGCCCGCACTTCGCTCGCCTTCAGGCCGGGGGCCTCAATGCGGTAGCGGAAGATTTCCCCGGTGGCGGTGGCCGGCGGCGCCAGCTCCGGCTCCACGCCGGGTGGCAGGTCGAGGCCCCGCAGGCGCTCCTCCACCAGTTGCCGGGCCATGAACAGGCTGGGCTTCTCGTCGAAGGTGACGACGATGAAAGAGAGCCCGAACTGGGTGTGGGAGAACATCCGGATGGAGTTGGGCACCCCGGACAGGGCGATCTCCAGGGGGATGGTCACCTGCTTTTCCACCTCTTCCGGCGCCCGGCCGGGGTAGAGGGTGATGACCGTCACCTGGGTGTCGGTCACGTCGGGGAAGGCCTCGATGGGCAGGGATTTGAAGGCGGTAACGCCGGCCCCGATGAAGAGCACCAGCCCCAGGATGATGAAGAGGGGCTGCTCGAGGGCGAATTGGGCGATGCGCTTGATCATCGGGCGGCCTGGCCGGGGGCGGCGGCGCCCTTGAAGAACTTGATGAGGTGCAGGTTGCCTTCGACGACCACCTTGTCGCCGTCCTTGAGGCCGGAATACACGTCGGTGAAGCCTTCCCGCTCGGGGCCGACCTGGACTTCCTGGCGGCGGTAGCGGCCCGGGGCCTCTTCCACCAGGACGTAGCGCTTGTCACCCATGAGGAATACGGCCGAGGCGGGCACATGGAGGGCGCTGGTGGCCGGCAGCTGGATGAGGGCGGTGACGAACATCTCACCCTTCAGGCGCCGGTCGGCGTTGGGCACCTCGCCCCGGACCTTGACGGTGCGGCTGGTGGGATCGACGAAATCGGCCACGTGGCGGATGACGCCTTCGAAGCGCTCACCCGGATACTGCTTGGCTTCCAGGACGAACTTCTCGCCCGGCTTCAAGGCGGCCAGGTCGCCTTCACCGGCGTCGAGCTGGATCCACAGGCTGGAGGGGTCGGTGACCACGAAGAGGGGGGAGGCGGGCTGGTCCGGGCGGAATTCCTGGCCCGGGTTGAGGTTCCGCTCCACCACCACGCCGGCCAGGGGGCTCTTCAGGACGTAGGAGCCGTCCCCATCGCCGCCCAGGAGGGCCATGCGCTTGGCGGCCCGGTCGGCTTCCGCCTCGGCCCGGGCAGCTTCGGCCTGGGACTGCTGCCAGTCCTTCTTGGCCACCACGCCGGCTTCCAGCAATTCCTTGTTCCGTTCCAGGGACTGGCGGGCCAGGGCGAGATCGGCCTGGGCCCGCTTAGCCTCGGCCCGGGCGATGCCGAAATCCGGCGAGGCCAGCACGGCCAGGGGTTGCCCGGCCTTCACCGGGGCGCCGACCTCGGCCAGGCTGCGGGTGACCCGGCCGCCCAACTGGGGGAAGACCCGCACGGTGCGGTCCTCATTCCACACCAGCCGGCCCGGCAGACGCAGGACGCTTCCCGTGTCCTTCTGGACGGCGGCGGTCTTGAGGAAGGTGGCCTTGTCCGGCTCCGACAGGATGATCCGGTCGCCTTCCGCCTTGATGGATGCTTCCTTGTTCTTTTCCTGTTCCTCGCCGGAACAGGCGGCCAGGGCGATCGCCACGGCCAATACCAGCAGTCTCTCTCTCATTTTGATTTTCCGTATTCCGCCTGGAGCTTCCAGGCGGCCAGGGCCTTGGCGTATTCGGCCCGTGCCGTCGCCGCTTCCACCTGCACCTGGCGCAGGGTTCGGCGGGCATCGAGCAGGTCCATCAGCCCCATGGCTCCTTTTGTGTAGGCAAACTCGGCCGCCTTGGCGACCTTTTCGGCATCGGCGAGCAGCCCGGTTTCCAGGCGCCGGCGGCGCTCCCGGGCCGACAGCAGGGCGCTCCTGGCCTGGTCCACGCTCCCCACCGCCTGGGCAAGGGTCATGGCGTACTGTCGGCGGGCGGCGTCCAGGTCGGCTTCCGCCCGGGCGATTTCGCCCTCGTATTCGTGCCAGACGAAGAGGGGCACACTGACCCCGAAGCCGTAGCTGTTGGTGGGGGCGTTCTGGAGGTTGTGCTCCAGCTGTACGCCTACCGTCACGTCCCGGGTCTTCTGGGCCCGGGCCAGGTCTCTGGCCGTTTCGGCGGCCGCCAGGCGCAGGCGGGCGGCTTCCACGTCGGGCCGCTGCTCGACGCCGGCGGGGGCCAGTTCGCTCTCCTGCAAGGTCGGCCAGTCGTCGCCAGCCTGCAATTGCCGGGATTCGTGCTCCCGGCCGATCAGGTAGGCGAGGGCCGCCTGGGCGGCTTCCAGGTCGGCCTGGGCCTGGCGCACGTCGTTGTCCGCCCGGGACTTGTCGATCTGCTGCCGGGCCAGGTCCACCTGGGAAATGTCCCCCGCCCGCTGGCGCAGCTTGCCGGCCTCCAGTCCCTTGCCGTAGAGGTCCGCCGCCTCCTGGGCGACCCTGCGCCTTTCCTGGGCCAGCAGCAGGTCGTAATAGGCGGATTGCAGCGCCATGAGCTGCTGGCGGCCGGTGTCGTCCAGGTCCCGGCGGGCGGCGTCCAGGCGGGCCTCGGCGGCCTTGACCCGGAGCTCCCGCTTGCTGCCCCGCTCGATCACCTGGTCCAGGCGGAGCGCGGTGTCCATCTTCTTTTCCTTCCAGCCGCCGGCACCGTAGCCGGACCAGGGGCTGATGGACAGGGTGTTGAGGGAAACCTGGGGATTGGGCATCTGGCCGGCAGCGGTGACGTCGGCGGCGGCGCCGGCGACCGCCGTCTTGGCGAGCTGTAGCTCATGACCATGGTCGCGCCACAGGGCTTCCGCCTCAGCCAGGGAGAGCCGGACGGTGCCTTGCGCCAGGGCCGCCGTCGGGAACAACAGGAGAAAAACTAGAAGGCGACTCATCCCGCAAACCGTCAACAAAAGTGGCGGCTATCCTATTGAGCCTGCCTGACGAATTGCTGACTCCTCACTATTACCTTCGGTGTAAGCTCTTACCCCCGTCGATTGTCAGCTTCCTGCCGTGAGTTCCCTATTCGATATCCTCGCCGAGCGGCGCATCGTCGACGCCATCGCCCGGGGCGAACTCGACCACCTGCCGGGGGCCGGCAAGCCCCTGGAATTCGAGGACGATCCCTTCGTCAGCCCCGAGCAGCGGATGGTGAACCGCATCGTCAAGAATGCCGGCTTCACGCCCCCCGAGATCATGCTGCGGAAGGAGATCGCCGACCTCAGGAAGGAAATCGAGGCCATGCCCGCCGGCGAGCAGCGGGATGCCCTGCGGCGGGAGCTGATGTTCTTGCTGCTGAAATTGGGCGAGAAGGGCTGAGACCGGGGCAAGGGAGCGATAATATGGGCTTCCCGCACGACACGCTCAGCGCCCATGTTCTACGGCATCACCGACCTCGCCACCTTCATCCTCGGGACCATCGTCATCGTCCTCCTGCCCGGTCCCAATTCCGTCTATGTGATGACCGTGGCCTCCCGCCATGGCGTCGCAGCCGGGTACCGGGGGGCTTGCGGCATCTTCGCCGGGGACACCATCCTCATGCTGCTGTCGGTGACCGGTGCCGCCTCCCTGCTGCAGACCACCCCGGCCCTGTTTACGGTGGTCAAGTATGCCGGGGCGGGTTATCTGTCGTGGCTGGGGATCGGATTGCTGAGGTCGGCGCTGCGCGCCTGGCGCAACCCCAGCGCCGAACATGAGCCCCGCCCGACGGACACTTCCCGGCCCTTCGCCACGGCCCTGCTGATCAGCCTGACCAACCCCAAGGCCATCCTCTTCTTCGTTTCCTTCTTCATCCAGTTCGTATCCCCTGGGTACGCCCATCCGGCCCTGTCCTTCGCCATCCTCGGGGTGATCGTCCAGGTCTGCAGCGCCCTCTATCTCACCGCCCTCATCTTCGGCGGGGCGGGGCTGTCCTCCTATTTCCGGAAGCGGCGGCGCCTGTCCGCCACGGGGACGGGGGCGGTGGGCGGGCTGTTCATCGGCTTCGGAGCCAAGCTGGCGGCTGCGACCTTGAATTGATCATCGGTCCGGAGCTTCGGCGGGATTCCCGGCTGCAGCGGTGAATTCAAGCCGGGAGCTTCACCGGCGAGGTCGCGTCTGTTCCGACTACGGTGGTCCATGGGCGAATCCGGTAACGGATCACGATCCCGTGCTTCACATAGGGGTCGGCTAAAGCGATCGGACACTACCCAAGACGGCCTTCTAACGCGAAAGTAATCAGACGCCGCGCTGGTAGGCCGAGGATGGTCATGGCGCAATAGAAAAGCCAAGTACGATGTGCTTGGGCTCTTGCTTGAATTGGCTCTTGATCGCAGTTCGGGCGAGGTCTGCGATTTCATTGACCGATTTCTGGCTGGGAATGCCTTCGAAATTGACGGTGACCGAGGACAGGATGCCGTTGTTCCAGTTGAAGCCGACGAAGGGCTTCGAGCCCACACTTTTTTCCAGGTCGTTTGCCACCGCCTGTGACTGCTCAAAACCGTCTTTGAGCGTGCTGAAGGCATCGCATCCGCTTAGCAAAAACAGGGATAAAAGCAATGAGACGAGATATCGGATCATGACAGCTCTCACTTTCCTCGTTTGGCACCAAACCGCTAAGTTCATCGCCCAAATCGTGCCTCAATTCAAAATGCATATCAACCGGGCGTGGTCGGCCAATCTCAATCAGAGGACAAGGCGATACCAGGGGGATGGAAACGACACGTTGCCGGAGCGCGGATAGATAACTCGGTAGCCGGGAGCTACTTGAGGAACAGCCAATACGTCCGTAGCGATGCGTCGAGGGTGACGTTGTAGCTGCCGTTGCTGTAGGTCACCGGCAGTTCCTGCTCGTACCCGGTCACGAGCCGCTTGTAGAGCCGCAGCCCCGACGGCGCCCGGATGGTGACGCGGCCGCCCACCGGTTCGGCGTAGTAGGGCATGCGGTTCCCTACCGGGATGGCGCGGGCGCCCAGGGAGATCATAAGATTGTGGGAGGTGCTGATGGGCTGGCCATCCAGGCTTTGGACGGCGACGCTGGCGTTGTGGTTGGTGACGTTGAAGCTGACGTCGGGGAAGGTCCAGGTTCCGCCGCCGATCCAGCCGGTGGCGGCCTGGGTGCGGCGGGTGTTGATGGTGTAGGTGCCCTGCCGCCAGTTGCGCCGCAGTTCCCCGGTGTCCGAGGCGCCAATGGTGGCGGCGCTGTCGATAAGGGACTGCTGGGGATCGGTAATGACCACGGCGCCGGTGGGGACGGTGCCCGGCGTGAGCCAGGGGAGTTCCCGCACCGCCGGCAGGACGATCACCAGCTTGCCCCTTTCCTCGGCAGTGCGCAGGGCCACGGAATTGGCGGGGGAGGTGGCCCGGCCCAGGAGTTGGGCGGGCGTGGGGGTGAAGGCGTAGACCGTCTGGGATTCCCGCACATGGCCCTGGCGGTAGAGGAGGGCGGCGGCGGGCAGGGTGGCGAGCAGGGCCGGGTCGCTGAAGGCGTGCCAGTTGGACGGCACGCTGATCGTGTCCAGGGAAGCCTGGGAATAGGCATAGCCCAAGACTGCGTCCCAGCCCTGGAGGCGGGCGGTGGCGGCCATGAAGAGGGGGGCGGTGTGGCGGTCCGGGGCCGGGAAGGCCTCCACGTTCCATTCGCTCACGGTCAGGGGCCGCCCGGCCACCTGGGCGGCGGCGGCCCATTGGACGAAGGTGGGGGTGTAGAAGGGGCTCTTCTCCAGTTCGCCGATGCCGCCGTAGGTATGGGTATCGATGGCGTCGCCGACGGTCAGGGCGGGCAGGCCGGCTAGAGGCATGCTGCCCCAGGAACTGGTGGTGAAAATGGGCATCCTGGCGCCGAGACCGCGCAGGTAGCCCATCATGTCCGCGTCGAAGCGCCGTTCCAGGTCGTTGAGGAAGAGCTTGGCCGGGCCGAACTCCCAACTCCGCGAGGTAGCGTCGGCAGGCAGCCCCCAGGCGTCGGCGAACTTCCTGGCCTCGTCCATGAACAGGCCGCTGTGGTACTGCACGTTCTTGTCCGGCGTCAGGGCGTTGCCGTAGTGCATGGTGAGGTCGTTCTCGTTGGTGATCATCACCCCGGCGACGGCCGGTTCGTCCAGGTAGCGGCTGCCGGTGTAGGGATTGGTGTGGCTCAGGTAATCCCGCATGAAATTCCGCATGGCCAGCTGGATGCTGCCGTTCACATAGTTGTAGCCCTTCAAGTCGGCGGAGGTCTTGCCCTTGGCGATTTCGGCAAAGTTGTCGATACCGTCCGCCGCCTTCAGGAAGCGCTGGACGTGCATGTCCAGCCACACGTAGATGCCCTCGTCCTTGAGACACTTGATCCACCAGTCCAGCTTGTCCTGGGCGTCCGGCGAAAGGGTCAGGGTGGAGGTGGCCGAGGCGCTGCCGAAAATGCTGGGATTGACCCAGTAGGAGTCGTGGTGGTGGATGCGCACCAAGTTGAATCCCAGCTGGGAGAGGCGGTGGGCCTGGAGCTTGATGTTGTCCTTGGATGTGGAGAAGAGGGCGTAGGCGGCCAGGTTGGTGCCCCAGAAGCGGGCCACGGTGCCGTCCTGGAAGACCAGGCGCTCGCCGCTCGCCGCCAGGAACCCGTGCTTGCCGGCAGGGATTTCCGGCTGATTGAGGAAGGACAGGTCCACCGGCGAGGTCCGCCAGTCCATCACGTCGGCGGGCCAGGTGGTGGGGTCGGCGATGCCGAAGCGTTCGGTCAGGGAGGGGATGAAGCCCATGTCCCCGGCCAGGGTGAGGGTGGCGGTGTAGCGGGTGTGGCCGGCAGGGACGCTGCCGTTGTAGAAGAAAACCCGGATCTCGTCCCCGGTTCCGCCCAGGGTGATCGAGGCGGGCACAGGGCTGAAGCGCATTTCCATGCGGGGGCCGCCGACCCGGCCCCAAGCCCAGCCGGATCTGTCGGAAAGGATGGCGGGGCCGCCCATCTCCCGGGCGAAGTTTCCCAGGTCGAACTTGAAGGCGATGCCGCCGCCGATGACCCCGGTCTTGGCATAGGGGGCGTTGAGGTCGAAGTCCCAGGCCATCCGGTTGCTGGCCGGCCGGCTGACATTTTCGGTGAGGTCGAAGACCAGGCCGGTGTTCCGCCCGGTGACCGCGTAGGTGTAGGGGGCGGCGACCCGGAATTGGGTGGAGGTCGTGGTGGAGGCCCAGTTCGCCGCCCAGAAGGCGAAGCTGCTCCGCACACCATTGGCGCCGCCCTTGGTCACCTGGGGCAAGCCCTGGACGGTGTCCACGC
>JBLNBI010000142.1:0-9713 GCA_050259815.1 Actinomycetota bacterium
GCGAGAACATGCCCCTGACCCTGCGGGAAGTGGTGGACCGCCACGGCGGCGAGGTCTGGTACCAGCGGGAAAAGGCGGCCCACCGGGCTTTCTTCCGCTTCGTCCTGCCGGTGGCCATGCCCGGGCTCGAACAGGTGGAGCAGGAGGACCGGGGCGGCGGCCGGCCGGAGTACTACGACTTCGACCTGTTCTCCTACCAGGAGAGCACCATCGACCTGGACCGCAAGCTCACCGACCTGGCCTACACGGTGTTCGACACCGAAACCACCGGCCTGGAGCCCTCCAGCGGCGACGAGATCATCCAGATCGGCGCCGCCCGTATCGTGAATAGCCGTCTGCTGCGGCAGGAAATTTTCAACCAGCTGGTGGATCCCCAACGGCCCCTGCGGCCGGAGACCATCCCCATCCACGGCATCACCGAGGACATGGTCAGGGGCCAGCCCACCATCGACGTCGTCCTGCCCGCTTTCCACGAGTTCTGCGCCGACACCGTCCTCATCGCCCACAACGCGGCCTTCGACATGCGCTTCCTGCAGCTCAAGGAGGAAATGACGGGAATCCGTTTCGGCCAGCCGGTCCTGGACACCCTGCTGCTGTCCGCCGTGGTCCATCCCCACCAGGAATCCCACCGGCTGGACGCCATTGCCGAGCGCCTGGGCATCGTCATCGAATCCCGCCACAACGCCCTGGACGACGCCGTGGCCACCGCCGAGGTCTTCCTGAAGCTGCTGCCGCTCCTGGCTGACATGGGTATCACCACCCTGCGCCAAGCCCTGGAAGCCTCCGAACAGACTTACTACGCCCGGATCAAGTACTGACATCCCCATGCAGGCCGAAACCCTTTGCCGGGAGCTGTTGAACCTGTCCGCCCAGGCGGGCAGGACGGGCAGCGTCGACGGCCTGGTGGAGGTGGCGGAAGCCGGGCGCCGGTTCTGTGCCGGCCTGGCGGCCACCGAGGCCGGCGGAATCCGGCTGAGCCGTCTGCTGTCGGAACTCAACGACCGGGTGGTGGAAGGGGTGGTACGGCTTACCGCCGCCGAGCATCGCCTGCCGTCCGTGCCTTGGTGCTGGCTGGCCCTGGGTTCCGAGGGGCGCTACGAGCAAACTTTCACCACCGACCAGGACAACGGCCTCATCTTCAGCGCCGCCGACGAGCGGGAGGCCAACGCCCTGCGGGAGCTGTTCGTCCCCTTCGCCAAGGCGGTGAACGGGCGGCTGGACCGCTGCGGCTTCGCCTTCTGTGGCGGCGAGGTCATGGCCGGTAATCCCCTCTGGTGCCTCTCCCTGGACGAATGGGAATGGCGTTTCTGCGAGTGGGTGCGGCGCCCGGAGCCCATGGCCCTGATGTACGCCACCATCTTCTTCGACTTCCGCACCCTGTGCGGCGATGCTCACCTCGGGCAGCGGCTGCGGAAATACGTCCTGGGGCTTACCCAGGACACGCCGGGCTTCCTGCATCTGATGGCCGCCAACGCGCTCCAGTCCGAACCGCCCTTGAGCTTCCTGGGGGAGGTGGTCACCGAGGAAGGCAGGGATGGCGGGATGGTGGATCTCAAGAAATACGGGGCGAGGATATTCGTCGATGTCGCCCGCATCTTCGCCCTGGCCCAAGGGGTGGATCGGGTGGATACGGCGGGGCGGCTGGCGGAGGCTGGCAAGGCCGCCGGCATGCAGCCGGACGAGATCGAGGCGGCCGTAGCGGCTTTCTCCCATCTGCTGCGGTTGCGGCTGGGCCGGCAGGCGCGGGTGCTGGCGGCCGGGGCGGCGCCGGACCATCGGGTGGAGCCGGAACGGCTCCACGAGGTGGACCGGGCCATTCTTCGGGAGTCGCTGCGGCAAGGGAAGCGACTCCAGCAAAGGCTGAAGTTAAACTACGCACTCTGAAGGGGTGCATCATCAAGGGGCTATCGTGACAACAGAACAACAAGACATCGGACAGGCCGAAACCGGGTTGCGCCAGGAGGGGAAGAGGCGCGTGGCAGGGGTGGCGGTGGACTTCCTGAGGAAGCACGCCCCCTTCAACCGCATGGCCGGCGAGGCCCTGGGCTTCATCGCCGAGCGGGCCCAGATGGCCTTCTATCCTAAGGACACGGAAATCGTCGGTCCGGAATCCGGGCCGGTGCATTTCTTCTACATCGTCGAGCGGGGCAAGGTCCTCTCCAAGCAGGCGGTGGAAGTGGCCGTCACCGAGCACTACGCCCTGACCCTGGGGCCGGGGGAGTGTTTCCCCATCGGCGCCGTTACCGCCCAGCGGGCCTCCACCAATGCCTACGTGGCCCTGGAGGACACTTTCTGCTACCAGCTGCCGGCGGAGGATTTCCTCAAGCTCATGACCATGAGCCCGGAATTCAATCTCTTCTGCACCCAGTACATCGCCAGCCTGCTGAACCAGTCCCGGCAGCAGCTCCAGATCCAGTTCGCCCAGCGGGCCAGTGAGCAGCAGACCCTCAATTCGCCCCTGTCCGGCGTCGGCGCCCGCTCGCCCATCACCGTCACCCCGGAAACCCCCATCCGCGCCGCCCTGGAAACCATGTCCAAGGCCAAGGTGGGCTCCCTGGTGGTGGTCGGCGGGGATGGCCGGCCGGTGGGCATCTTCACCCAGTCCGACCTCCTGGACCGGGTGGTGCTGGCGGATGTGGACCAGGCCTCGCCCATCTCCGAGGTGATGTCCTCCCATCCCTTCAGCCTGGAGGAGCACGCCACCGCCTACGACGCCATGCTGGCCATGGCGACCCACAGCATCCGCCACGTCATGGTGATCAATGCCGAGGGCAAGCTCTCCGGCGTGGTGTCGGAGCGGGACCTCTTTGCCCTCCAGCGCATCGGCGTGCGCCAGATCCGCCAGGCCATCGAGACGGCGCCGGGGATCGAGTCCTTGCAGCAGTCGGCCATGGATGTGCGCCAACTGGCCTTCAACATGCTGGCCCAGGGGGTCGGGTCGGAACAGCTCACCCAGTTCATCTCGGCGCTCAACGATGCCCTGTCCCGGCGCATCATCGAGCTCAACCTGGTCAACCACGACCTGGAGGGCATCGATTGGTGCTGGCTGGCCTTCGGCTCCGAGGGCCGGGACGAGCAGACCTTCAGCACCGACCAGGATAACGGCATCATCTTCCTGTGCGACGATTTCCAGGACCGGGAACTCCTGAAGCTCCGGCTCCTGGATTTCGCCCGGGACGTGAACCACGACCTGGACCGCTGCGGCTTCCCGCTGTGCAAGGGCAACATCATGGCCAGCAATCCCCAGTGGTGCCTGACCCTGGAGGAGTGGCAGGAGCAGTTCGCCAGCTGGATTCGCCGGCCGGAGCCCGAGGCGCTCCTGAACGCCACCATTTTCTTCGACTTCCGGCCCCTCTACGGCAAGATGGACCTGCCGGCCCGCCTGCGCCGCCACCTGCTGTCCATGGCGTCCGGGCATCCCATGTTCCTGCGGGCCATGGCCCACAACGCCCTGGACGTGGCGCCACCCCTGGGCACTTTCCGGGACTTCGTCACCGACCTGGAGCCGGATCAGCCCGGCAAGATCGACCTCAAGAAGTACGGCTCCCGCATCTTTGTCGATGTGGCCCGCATCTACGCCCTGGCTGCCGGCGTGCACAACACCAATTCCGTCCAGCGCCTGCGCTTCGCCTCCCAGCGCCTCAACATCCGGGCCGAAGAGATCAACGCCATCGTGGAGGCCATGGACTTCATCCAGCTCCTGCGCCTGCGCCACCAGCACCTGGAGGGGGAACCGGGCCGGCAGGGGGACAACCTCATCAACCCGGACGACCTGAACGAGCTGGACCGCCGCATCCTGAAGGAATCCTTCCGCCAGGCCCGCAAGCTCCAGACCCGCTTGAAGCTCGACTATCAGGTGGGGTGAGAACGTGCGCCGACTCAAGCAACTCATCTTCGGCGGTTCTGGCAATGCCCGGGCCAGCCTTTCCGGCGACGTGCGGGCGGCCCTGGAGTCCTGGCGCCTTCAGCCCGGGGCCGACCTGGACCAGCCCCATTTCCATACCCGCTACGTGGTGGTCGATGTGGCCACCGCCGGTCTCGACAGCGAACGGGACGCCGTCCTGGGGGTTGCCGGCCTGGGCCTGGGACGGGGCGGCATCATCCTGCCGGACGACGCCTTCGCCCTCGACCTCCCGACCTCGGGGGAGGGCGATCCGGAACTGCTGGACCGCCAGCTCACGGCCTTTCTCCTGTTCGCCGGCCGCGGCCCCCTGGTGACCTACCAGGTGCCCTTCGTCGGCGCTTTCCTGGAGCGGCTTTTCGAGGAGCGCTTCGGCATTCATTTCCAGCCGGAGTGGATCGACCTGGCCTGGCTCCTGCCCGACCTGTTCAAGGAGAAGATCGACGGCCTGGTCCCCATGGACGCCTGGCTCGAGGCTTTCGGCATCGAGGTGCCCGGCCGCCGGGATGCCCTGGCCGACTCGGTGGCCATCGCCCGGCTCCTCCAGGTGGCGCTGCCCCGGGCGGCGGAGCGGGGAGCCGACACCCCGGGCAAGCTCATCGACATCGGCCGCGCCCGGCGCTGGCTGCGCCCGAGCGGCTGAGACGCCCATGTCCATCTTCTCCCGAGGAACGCGGCTGCATCGCTACTACGGTCTTTATACCGTCGGCTTCATGCTGCTGGTCGGGACCCTGGCGGTGCTGGAACAGCATGGCATGCCGGCCCGCTGGATCGGCTACACCTTCCTGTTCTTCACCATCGCCATGTATGCCGTCATCGGCATCATGAGCCGGACCTCGGATGTGGCGGAGTACTACGTGGCCGGGCGGCGTATCCCGGCCATGTTCAACGGCATGGCCACCGGCGCCGACTGGATGAGCGCCGCCTCCTTCATCGGCATGGCGGGGACCCTCTATCTGTCCGGCTACCAGGGGCTTGCCTACGTGATGGGCTGGACCGGGGGCTTTGTCCTGGTGGCCCTGCTGCTGGCGCCCTACCTGCGCCGCTTCGGGGAATACACCATCCCGGATTTCCTGGGGGCGCGCTACGGCGGCAACGGGCCGCGCCTGGTCGGGGTGGCGGCGGCCATCCTGGCGTCCTTCGTGTACGTGGTGGCCCAGATCTACGGGGTGGGCGTCATCACCAGCCGCTTCGTCAGCCTGCAGTTCGAGATCGGCGTCTTCGTGGGCCTGGCGGGCATCCTGGTGTGCTCCTTCCTGGGGGGCATGCGGGCGGTGACCTGGACCCAGGTGGCCCAGTACATCGTTCTCATCATCGCCTACATCACCCCGGTGGCCATCCTGTCCTACAAGGTGACGGGGGTGCCGGTGCCCCAGGTGGTCTACGGCCAGGTGCTGAAGGAAGTGGGGCGCCTGGAGGGCACGCTCTTCGACATGCCGGCGGAGGTGGAAGCCCGGCGCCTGTTCAAGGAACGGGCCGACATGTATGCCGAGAAGATCATCCGCCTGCCCCATTCCCTCAGCGAGGAGCGGGAGGCCCTGACGGAGCGCATCAATCAACTGAAGGCGAGCGATGCCCAGATGCGGGACATCGTGGCCGCCGAGCGCCAGCGCCGGGAGTTGCCCCACGACGTGGAGCAGGCCAAGGCCAGCTGGGAAGCGGCCATGTTCGCCGCTGCCGCCCGGGCCAAGCCGCCCACCCACCATGCCCAGGCCTTCCCCGGCGACACCGCCGACGAGCGCTGGCAACTCCAGCTCAACTTCCTCACCCTGGTGTTCTGCCTCACCGTCGGCACGGCGGCCTTGCCCCATGTGCTGATGCGCTACTACACCACGCCGACGGTGAAGGAAGCCCGGGACTCGGTCTTCTGGTCTTTGCTCTTCATCCTGCTGCTCTACGTGACGGCCCCGGCCTACGCCGTCTTTGCCAAGTACGAGGTGTTCACCCATCTGGCCGAAATCCCTATTGCCAAGCTGCCGGGCTGGGTGGCGGCCTGGGGGAAAGTGGGGCTGGTTCATATCGAGGACATCAACGGCGACGGCATCCTGCAACTGGCGGAACTGACCCTGAACCCGGACGTGATCGTCCTCGCCACCCCGGAAATCGCCGGCATGCCCTACGTGGTATCCGGACTGGTGGCGGCTGGCGCCCTGGCCGCGGCCCTGTCCACCGCCGACGGACTGCTGCTCACCATCGCCGGTTCCCTGTCCCACGACGTCTATTACCGGATCATGCAGCCCCAGGCTTCCGCCCAGTTGCGGCTGGTCATCTCCAAGTCGGTCCTGCTGCTGACCGCCGTTCTGGCTGCCATGCTGGCTGCCCAGAAACCCGGCACCATCCTTTCCATGGTGGCCTGGGCGTTCTCCATTGCCGCTTCGGCCTTCTTCCCGGCCCTTGTCCTTGGCATCTTCTGGAAGCGGGCCAACAGTCAGGGGGCGGTGGCTGGCATGGTGGTCGGGCTGCTGCTCACCCTCTATTACATGGTGCGGGTGGAATTCGATAGCATTCCCTGGCTCGGCGTCAGCGGATTGCAGATGGCACCCTGGTTCGGCATCCAATCCACCTCGGCCGGCGTCTTCGGCGTAATTGCCGGCTTCCTGACCACCGTCGTGGTCAGCCTGCTGACGCCTCCGCCAGCCCCCGAAACCCAACGATTCGTCGAGCGCATCCGCGCCCAGTCCAGGAGGTAGGCCATGGAGCCACGAGAGCAATATTGGCGCCGTACCCGCCGCCTCACCCTGGTGCTGTTGGTCCTCTGGGTGGCCGTTACTTACGTGGTGAGCTGGTTCGCCAGCGAATTGAACGAAGTGACCGTCTGGGGCTTTCCCCTGGGGTTCTACATGGGCGCCCAGGGCAGCTTGTTCGTCTATCTGATCATTGTCTGGTACTACTGCCGAGCCATGACCCGGCTGGACGCCGAATTCGGCGTGGATTAGCGGGATGCTCTTTGTCGTCGGCGCCCTGCGGGCAGTGATCGAATTGATCGGCCTGTGTCTCTTGGGGCAGGGTGTTCTATATGTGATCGCAGGTGCCGGCCGGGAGCGGAATCCTATCTACCGGCTGTTGGCCCTGCTCACCGAGCCGCCCCGGCGCCTGGCCCGGATGGCGCTCCCGAAGCGGATTCCCGACGGCATCATTCCGACCGCAACTTTTGTCGTTCTCTTCTTTTTTTGGATCGGATTGGCTTTTATGCGAAGTTTCGTTTGACCAATCCAAATTCACTGCTATAATGCGCGCCTTCCCGGAGAGGTGGATGAGTGGTTTAAGTCGCACGCCTGGAAAGCGTGTTCAGGATAATATCCTGACGGGGGTTCGAATCCCCCCCTCTCCGCCAGGATTCGATTGAAAAAGGCCTTGTTCGCAAGGCCTTTTTCTTTTTCCATTTTCGAGATCGTTGCCGTCTGTCAGGGTTCAGGGAAGGGCTGGTGGTTCCTGGTTGCTTGGAATGTCCGCCAGACGGCGATAGAGGGCAACGGAGCGGTTGACGGCCGCCGCCCGCAAATCCCAAATCCAGTCCCAGTTCGCCATCGGCCCTTCGGCTCGGGCCAGCACATAGACGTGCCAGATGCCGTCATTCGTCCTGTCGAGAAATTCCAGGGATTGCAGCGTTCCCGGCCGGAACAGGGTGAAGAACAGGAAGTGCACGGGGCTGACATTCTCGCTGGCCAGCACCAGGCGAGAAGCGTTGCGCTCCAGTACCCGCATGCGGTATGTCGCCGGTCCAGTCCGGCCATCGTTCACCGAATAGTAAAGGGTGCTGCCGTTGCCGAACTCTCGGGGAAGGAAATCAGGGCGGCGGTTCGGGGAGTCGGCCCCCTCCAGGGCGGCAGCATCCAGCGCAATCGGGCGCCAGGCCTTGTCAGTAGAGGACCAATATAGGACTTGCGTGAGGCTGGAGATCGCCCCGATGCGGCCCAGCAGGGCATCCATGCCGCCCCGCTGCTCGAAGGTGCCGGCCAGGGCAATGACCAAGCCAGGCTCCCGGGTCGGCGACCATGACGTACAGGCGGGCGGCGTCCAGGGCACGTTCGCGAGGTCGGCAGCGCTCCACGTCCTTATGACGGGCGGGGCGCCAATGCTGGGATAGGCCGGTGACGATTCGGCTTTTCCGCAGGGCGGGCTGGGCCCTGTCATCGTCTCTTCCGCCAGGACCGGTGCGGCAAGCAGCGCCATGGCCATCAGAGCCGGGCCGGCAAGCCCATGCCAAAGGAGAAGGGCAACCGATCGGGGCGTTTCCCATCTAACTGGGCAACCACGGCTGGCGTCTCGCTCGAAACAGGGCAGAGGCAAGGTGGGATGGCACTTTGGCGTATTTCCTTTGCCCATGACGGTAGGGGGAGCAATCGGTGGATACACGATTCGACTGCCATTTCGGGCGTGCGTTGCGGCAAGTCTGCCTGGGACTATTGATCGTCCTGGCGGCGGGCTGCAATCCCCGGGCACCACCGTTGTCCGGCACCGGTGGCGCCTTGCCGCCAGACTTTCCGGTGGACTACTACCGCCAGGCCAAGGCGGAAAACTCCTTGGTGCTTCCGCTGGACCCGGCGCGATCCCTGTTGGTCATCAAGGTACGCAAAGGGGGAACGTTCGCCCGCCTGGGCCATGACCATGTGGTGGCCAGCCACGATGTGCGGGGATATGTCGCCATGGACCGCGGCCGGGCGGACTTGTATGTCCGCCTTGATGACCTCGTGGTGGATGAGACTGCGCTACGGGCCAAGGCGGGATTCGACAGCGTCGTTTCGCCGGAGGCCGCTGAAGGGACCCGGCGCAACATGCTGGACAAGGTGCTGGACAGCTCCCGCTATCCGTTTGCCCTGATTCATGTCGCCGGAAAGCCGATGGATGGCGCTCCCCTGGACGTGGACCTTTCGCTCCACGGAACGACCCGGCGTTACCTGGTCCCCGTGGCCCTTCAGCACTCCGGCCGGGATTGGGTGATCTCGGGGACGATGACGATGCGGCAGACGGACTTCGGCATCGTCCCCTTTTCCGTCCTTGGCGGCGGCCTGCAGGTCCTGGACGAGGTGGAAATGGAATTCCGGCTCCTTGCGGAGGACGCAGTGGGTACCGGTGGTCGGTGACGGCGAGCCGTCAGGCGCACTCCATTTCGGGGATCAGGCTGGCCGCCGGGGCCAGTCGCTCGGCCATGATCCGCATGACGCGGGTGGCGAAGGTTGGCGTTTCCCGGACCAGGAAGTGGAAACGTTCCTCATCCACTTCGACGAACAGGCAGTCGGTCTTGGCGATGACCGTTTGGGCGCGGGGGGCGGAGGAAACCAGGCTGGCTTCGCCGACGACATCGCCGGCGGCGATTGCCACCGGAATCTGGCTCCCGGCGACGACTTCAGCGGAGCCGGAAACGAGGACATACATGCATGGACTGGCGTCTCCCTGGGCGAAGAGCGTCTTGCCGGCCGAAACTTTATGAATTTCCGGGGAATTTGAGAAGAGTTGAAAGAAGACCATTTGAAGTCGATCCACGAAATATAGGTGTCCCATTTTTACCATCGGCATATTTCAGTTGTCGGGTGGATCGATTACGAGCAGCTTACAGCCTCCATGCAAGAGAGACTTAGGGAATCGGGCAAACGAGACAGCACTGCGAGCCGAGCTGAAGACAGGCGCGACGGTGGACCGAAAATGGCGTTCGCTGACAACTGTCTGCAATGACGTAGTAATAAAATCTACAAAGAATATGGGTAGGCTGTTCAGTGTGGGGGCGCGCCCGTCAGCGTCCCGATGCTCAGGAGAAAGTCAGATGGACTTCAAGCCCAGCTTAGAGGAAGCGGATTTTGTCAGCCATATCGTC
>JBLNBI010000143.1:0-3223 GCA_050259815.1 Actinomycetota bacterium
TGAAACCTGTAAGCCGTGTCGTGTCCATTTTACACTACCGCTACAGTGTAAAACAAGGGAGGATACGCCACCCAATTCGATCACACAACGGAATTCCCACCGGGGGGCATCCTAAAGAGACCCGCGGTGTGAAACATAGATCATCCGGCCCCTGGCCGGTTATCGAGTTTAAAGCTGTTTCAGGTTTGAAACCATTTCTTCGGCGGATGAACGAAAGGAGTAGAATATCGTGACCACTGGCGCACCCCTTATTGTGGAAGATCTGCGCGTCAATATCGGCGAGAAGCAAATCCTCAAGGGGCTGAATCTCACCGTAAAGCCCGGCGAAATCCACGCCATCATGGGCCCAAACGGGGCCGGCAAGACCACCCTGGGCTTCTCCCTGATGGGCCATCCCCGCTATGAAGTGACCGGCGGCTCCGTCAAGCTCGGCGAGCAGAACGTCTTCGACCTGGACGTCAGCGAGCGGGCCAAGGCCGGCATGTTCCTGGCCTTCCAGTACCCGTTTGAAGTGGCCGGCGTCACCGTTGCCAACTTCCTGCGGCAGGCCGTGAACGCCATTCGCGGCGAGGAGCTCTCCGTGTGGGACTTCCAGGAGCTGCTCGAAGCGAAAATGAAGCTGCTGGAGATGGACGAGGCCTTCGCCTCCCGTTACCTCAACGAGGGTTTCTCGGGCGGCGAGAAGAAGCGGAACGAAATGCTGCAAATGCTCTTCCTGGAGCCGAAGATCGCCATTCTCGACGAGACCGACTCCGGCCTTGACGTCGACGCCCTGAAGATCGTCTCCAAGGCGGTCAACAGCCTGCGGGGCCCGAACTTCGGTGCCATCGTCATCACCCACTACCACCGGATTCTCGACCACATCAAGCCCGACGTCGTCCACGTGCTCATGAACGGCCGCATCGTCAAGACCGGCGGCCCGGAACTGGCCCTTGAGATCGAAAAGAAGGGCTACGACTGGATCAAGGCTGAGCTCGGCATCGTTGATGAGGCTGTGGAAGCCCAGGGGGTGAAGTAACCCATGCCTACGGCCACCGAACCCGCCTTCCTGGCGGACCGTCGCCGGCAGGCGCTGGACCTGGCCGCCGTCCTTGACCTCCCGGCCAAGACGGACGAGGCCTGGCGCCGCACCTCCCTCGAAGGGCTTGAGGTTACCAATTACAAGCCCGGCACCGTCAGCGCCAAACTGATCGGCAATGTGCCCGAGGGCGTCATTTTCACCGACATGCTGACCGCCGCCGCTGCGCACAGCGAGCTGGTCTACAAGTATCTCGGCACCCAGTTCGCGATGAGCCAGAACAAGCTGACGGCCATGC
The DNA here is from genome assembly GCA_050259815.1 of Actinomycetota bacterium. Taxonomy (GTDB): domain Bacteria; phylum Pseudomonadota; class Gammaproteobacteria; order Burkholderiales; family Rhodocyclaceae; genus JAGTRP01. The sequence goes on from JBLNBI010000143.1 coordinate 1,317, forward strand.
AGGCCGCTCATCTGAACGGCGGCGCCTTCCTCTACGTGCCCCGGAACGTGGTCGTGACCGAGCCGCTGCAGGTTGTTTACGAGGGCGCCGAAGGGCAGGCCCAGTACCTGCATACGCTCGTGGTGGCCGACGAAAACAGCGAAGTCACCCTGCTGGAGCGCTACGAGGGCGCCGGCGAGTACCTGAACGTCAGCGTAATCGAAGTCTTCCCGCTCGCTAACGCCAAGGTTCGCTACGGCTACCTGCAGAACCACTCCGAAGATGCCTGGGCCTTCCTCTTCCGCCGCGGCCTCACCGGTCGTGACGCCCGCCTCGAGTGGGTCGGCGGCGAGTTCGGCGGGGCGCTGACCCGGACCGAACTGGTCACCACGGTGGCCGGCGAGGGCTCGGAGTCGACGATCAAAGTGGTTTACGGAGCTACTGGTAACCAGCATATCGACATGGTGGCCTCCGAGGTGCATACCGGGTCCAATTCCAAGTCAGATATTCTCGGGCGCGGCGTGCTGACGGGCAAGGCCCACACCGTCTTCCGCGGCCTCGGCCAGATCAAGTACAAGGCCATGAACGCCTGCACCTATCAGCGCCAGCAGGCGCTGGTGCTGAGCGAGAAGTGCCGGGCCGACTCGATTCCCGCCCTGATCATCGACGAAAACGAAGTCGCCGGCGCCGGCCATGCGGCCACTGTGGGCAAGCTGGACGAAGAGCAGCTCTTCTACCTGATGGCCCGGGGCCTCTCCCGCAAGCAGGCGATCAACATGCTGGTAATGGCGTTCCTTACGCCCGTGCTGGATCAGATTCCGGTTGAAGAGCTCCGCACGGAGATGACCTCCCTGATGGGAGAGAAGGTGAACAGCTGATGACGCTCGACGTGGCCCGCATTCGCCAGGATTTCCCCATCTTACACCAAGACATGAACGGGCATCCGCTGGTCTACCTGGACAACGCGGCAACCACCCAGAAGCCGCGCCAGGTGATTCAGGCCCTGGTGGACTATTACGAGGGGTATAACGCCAACGTGCACCGCGGCATTCACACCCTCGCCGAGCGGGCTACCGAAGGCTTCGAAGGCGCCCGGGCGAAAATCGCTACGTTCATCGGCTCGCCGTCGCCCAATCAGGTGGTCTTCACCCGGAACGGCTCCGAGGGCCTGAACATGGTGGCCTACGGCTGGGCCCGGCTGCGGCTTAAGCCCGGCGACGTGATTATCACCACGGGCATGGAGCACCACTCCGACCTGATTCCCTGGCAGCAGGCGGCCCTCGCCACCGGCGCCACGGTGAAGTATATCGACCTGACGCCTGAAGGCACCCTCAGCCAGGAGAGCTACGACCGCCTCCTCGGCGAGGGGAACGTCAAGCTGGTCGCCTTCTCGGTGGCCAGCAACGTGCTCGGCACCATCAACCCGGTGACGGAGATGGTGCGCAAGGCCCACAACGTGGGCGCCAAGGTGGTCCTGGACGCCGTGCAGGGCGTGCCGCACATGCCCGTCGACGTCAAGGCCTGGGATGCGGACTGGATCAGCGCCGCCGGCCACAAGATGCTGGCGCCCACCGGCACCGGCTTCCTCTGGGGCAAGGCGGACCTGCTTGAAGAAATGGAGCCTACCTACTTCGGTGGCTCCATGATCTCCGAAGTCCATCTCTCCGGCGCCAAGTGGGCGGAGTGCCCGGCCAAGTTCGAAGCCGGCACGCCCAACATCGCCGACTTCATCGGCTTCGGGGCAGCGATCGATTACCTGAACGCCATCGGGATGGGGAACGTGCACAAGCACGAGCAGATGCTGACTGAGTACGCCTGGCAGAAGCTGAGCGAGATCAAGGGCATGCGGTTCTTCGGTCCCAGGCAGCCCCGGGCAGGCCTGATCAGCTTTGATGTGGAGGGCATTCACCCCCACGACATGTCGGCCG
>JBLNBI010000144.1:0-11279 GCA_050259815.1 Actinomycetota bacterium
AGAAGCTGATGGACGAATTCACCGCCCGCAAATTCAGCACCAAGTCCGGCGAGTAGCTCCGACCCAAATAGGCATAGGCCTTGCTTACCCTAGGGCAAACCAACGTCTAGCAAGGTAATCGCCATGGGCATTACAGCCGTTTCCCCCGCCAATCTGAGCGCACCGGCCAAGGGCGCCACCTCCCCGCTGTCGGCCGACAGCGCGGGCGGGGCCGATTTCGCCGCCCTGCTGACCCAGCAATTCGCCGGGCCGACGCTTCTCGAGATGGCGCTGCAACCGACGATCGGAACCGGCAAGGAACTGGACCCGAAGGATGGAGTGGCCAAGCTACTCGAAGACGACGCTTCCACCGAGGACAATCCCAATGCCCTCCTGGGGCTGGCAGGCCTGCTACCCGGCCTTGCCGACATCCCCAAGCCTATCCAGCCCGCCACGGACGCAGGAGGCTCAGCCAGAGCCGGGCAGGAAGCGGGCAAGGAAGCGCTTGCCGGAATCATTGGCCAACTGAACGGCCAGGCCGCCAACGATGACCAGAAATCCGCTGCCATCGGGGCCGATGCCAAGCAGGATCCTGCCGCGGCCCTGGCCAACGAAGGACTGGGGAAGGAGACGGCAATTATTGCCGCCGATTCCGAGCCGGGCTCCGGCAACGGACAGAATTTTGCCGCCACCCTGGCCGCCCATACCTCCCAGGCGCAGCGCCCCCAAACCGCCAACGAAGGCAGTGCCGCAATCAGGACGCCGATCAACGACAGCCGTTGGAGCCAGGACTTTGGCGAGAAGATCGTATGGCTTGCCAAGAACGACCAGCAGGTGGCCCAGCTCAGCATCAACCCGCCCCAGCTCGGGCCCATGCACATCTCCTTGAGCCTGAACGGCGACCAGGCGTCAGCATTGTTCGCCTCGCCCCACGCCGAGGTTCGGCAAGCCATCCAGGACGCCATGCCCCAGCTGCGGGAAATGCTGGCCGGCGCCGGGATCAACCTCGGCCAGGCCAACGTAGGCACCCAATTGCCCCAGCAGCAACAGAACAACGGCCAACAGCCCCAGTTCTCGGCACCGTCCCACTCGGGAGGCGATAACGCTATACTTCGCGCGGACACTGGACAGGGGACGTCGGCTCCCCTGACGGCCGTGCGCAGCGGACGCGGCATGGTCGACCTCTTCGCCTGACGGTCACGGACGAAGGGGCGATAAAACTATTCACATAGGGACGGGGAAATGGCAAAGGACGCAAAAGCCGCAGCAGAGGGCGATCAGGCGGTCGCTCCCGCAAAAAGCAAGAAACTCTTGATCATCATCCTGGCGGCCGTGCTCGTACTGGTCCTGGGCGGCGGGGGTGCGGCCCTCTTCCTCCTGAAGAAGGGCGATGACGCCGGCGACGACGAGGAAGCCGCCGAAACCTCCCAGCCCAAAAAGAAGAAGGGTAAGGAAGCACACCCCGTCTTCGTTAACCTGGAACCCTTCACGGTCAATCTGGTGCCTGAGTCCGGCGACCAGTATCTGCAGGTGACCTTGTCCGTGGAGTTCGAGGAACCCACCGCGGAACAGCTGGTCAAGCTGCATATGCCCAAGATTCGCAACAACGTCACGCTTCTCCTGTCGGGCAAGAAGGCATCCGAGCTTCTTTCCAAGGAGGGCAAGCAGACGCTGTCGGAAGAGCTCAAGGAAACTATCAACGACGTGCTGGAGCCGTCCTCCAACAAGAAGAAGAAAGGCTCGGAAGGTCCGGCCAAGGAAGTGTTGTTCACCTCCTTCATCATCCAGTAAGCAGGCGCAATGGCGGGTGATTTTCTCTCCCAGGACGAGGTAGATGCCCTACTGAAGGGCGTCACCGGCGAGACTGACGAGCCTGAACAGGCCGAGGACGGGGGCGGCAGCGTACGTCCCTACAACCTCGGCACCCAGGAACGTATCGTCCGCGGGCGCATGCCCACCCTGGAGCTGATCAACGAGCGCTTCGCCCGCTACCTGCGCATTGGCCTTTTCAATTACATGCACCGGAACGCCGAGATTTCCGTCGGTCCGATCCGGGTGCAGAAGTACAGCGAATTCATCCGCAACCTGGTGGTCCCCACCAACCTCAACCTGGTATTGGCCAAGCCCCTGCGGGGCACCGCCCTGTTCGTCTTCGATCCGAACCTGGTCTTCCTGGTGGTGGACAACATGTTCGGCGGCGACGGGCGCTTCCATACCCGGGTCGAAGGCCGGGACTTCACCCCCACCGAACAGCGCATCATCCAGGGCTTGCTGGGCGTGGTGTTCTCCGAGTACTCCAAGTCCTGGAAGCCGGTCTACTCGATGGATTTCGAGTATGTGCGGTCGGAAATGAACTCCCAGTTCGCCAATATCGCCACCCCCTCGGAAATCGTGGTGTCCACCACCTTCACCCTGGAATTTGGCGGCGCCACAGCGGATATGCACATCTGCTTTCCCTACTCCATGCTGGAGCCCATCCGCGACCTGCTCTACAGCACCATGCAGAGCGACCAGCTGTCCACCGACAAGCGCTGGATCGGGACCCTGCGTCGGCAGTTGCAGGGAGCGGAAGTGGAGATCATCGCCCAGTTGGGAACGGCCAAGATTTCCTTGGGCCAGATCCTGCAACTCAAGGTCGGGGACGTGATCCCCTTGAACATCCCCGACACCATCACCGCCTACGTCGACAGCATCGCGCTGATGGAATGCCGCTATGGCCAGCAGAGTGGCCAGTACGCACTGAAAATCGAACGCTTCGTCACTGGCGACCCAGTGGCCGAGCCGGCACCGGGAGAACACGATGGCTGACGACATGGAAAACCTAGAGAGTACTGCAATGGAAGACGACGGCCAGATCAGCGAAGACGATTGGGCAGCGGCCATGGCCGAGCAGGTGGCGGCTGACGCGACCCCTGCGGCCTCTGCCGCCCAGCCTGCCAATATCTTCCCCTCCTTTGGGGGCGCCGGCACCGGCGGCGGCATGATGAATGAACTGGACATGATCCTGGACATCCCGGTGAATATCACCGTGGAGCTGGGTCGTACCAAGATCACCATCAAGAACCTGCTGCAGTTGGCCCACGGTTCGGTGGTGGAACTGGATGCCATGGCCGGCGAGCCCATGGATGTGCTGGTCAACGGCACCCTGATCGCCCAGGGGGAAGTCGTGGTGGTGAACGACAAGTTCGGTATCCGCCTCACCGACATCATCACGCCCTCCGAGCGCATGCGGAAACTGAACCGCTAAGACGCAACTTTCAAGCGGTAGCGGCCGCTTTGTTTTAAGATAGCGAGTTGGATCGGTCTTCAACTCGCTGTATTTTCCGCCTTGCGCTCACCTGCCTTGCGCCATCTTCCCCTAGCTTTACCTCCGGCCCTGCTGCCTCTGGCGGCCATGGCTGCTGAAGCCACGGATACCCCGGGCCTTTCCGCCGGCACCTATGTGCAGGCCTTCCTGGCCCTGGGATTCATCGTCGGCCTGCTGGCCCTCACCGCCTGGCTGGCCCGCAAGGTCACCGGCGGCAAGGGCTTCGGCCATGGCGGCATGCGAGTGGTCGGCGGCGTCGCCCTCGGCCCCCGGGAGCGCATCGTCCTGGTCGAGGCCGGCGACACCTGGCTGGTCATCGGCATCGTTCCCGGCCAAATCCGCACCCTCCACACCATGCCGAAGGGGGAGTCCATGCCGGACGGCCTGTCTCCCTCCGTCGACAAGCCCTTCGCCCAGTGGCTCAAACAGATTATGGAGAAGCGCGGCGGTGTTTAAGAAACCTCTTCTGGGACTGGCCTTGCTCCTGCCAGCCTCCGTCGCCCTGGCCCAGGCCCTGCCGGCCCTGACCAGCACGCCCGGCCCCGGTGGCAGCACCACCTATTCCCTGACCGTCCAGACCCTGCTGCTGATGACGGCCTTGACCTTCATCCCGGCAGCGGTCCTGATGATGACCGGCTTCACCCGCATCATCATCGTCATGTCCCTGCTGCGCCATGCCCTGGGCACCCAGACATCCCCGCCCAACCAGGTCATGGTGGGGCTTTCCCTGTTCCTGACCTTTTTCGTCATGGCCCCGGTGGCCGACCGCATCTACACGGAAGCCTACCTGCCCCTCTCCGAGAACCGCATCAACGTGATGCAGGCCGCGGAGCGGGCATCGGTGCCCCTGCGAGGCTTCATGCTCAAACAGACCCGGGAGGCCGATCTGGCCATGTTCGCCAACCTGGCCAAGGTGGAAAAGATCGCCGGCCCCGAGGAGACCCCCATGCGGGTCCTCATCCCCGCCTTCGTAGTCAGCGAACTGAAGACCGCCTTCCAGATCGGCTTCGTGATTTTCATCCCCTTCCTGGTCATCGACATGGTGGTGGCCAGCCTGTTGATGTCCATGGGCATGATGATGATGTCGCCGGTGATGGTGGCCCTGCCCTTCAAGCTGATGCTCTTCGTCCTGGTGGACGGCTGGCATCTGGTGATCGGCTCCCTCGTCCAGAGTTTCGGCACATGACCCCGGGCACCGTCATGGAAATCGGCCGCCAGGCCATCGAGGCGACCCTGGTGGTCTCCGCCCCCATGCTGCTGGCGGCCCTGGTCGTGGGCCTCATCATCAGCATATTCCAGGCCGCCACCCAGTTGAACGAGGCAACCCTTCAGTTCGTACCCAAGCTGGTGATCATGTTCTTCGTCCTGATCCTCGCGGGTCCGTGGATGCTGCAATACATGGTCGACTACATCCAGCGCCTGTTCCAAAGCATTCCCCAGATCATCGGCTAGCCCCGGCATGATCAGCCTCACCTCGGCTCAGCTCGACGCCTGGATTGCTGCTTTCATCTATCCCCTGGCGCGGATACTTTCCGTCATCGCCACGGCGCCCTTCTGGGGCAGCACGGCCATTCCCCGGCGCATCCGCCTCATGCTGGGGATCGCCGTCGCCGTCGGCCTCGCCCCGATGCTGCCGCCCATGCCGGCCGTCAGCCCGGCCTCCGGCCCCGGCATCTGGATCCTGGTTCAGCAGATGCTTATCGGCCTGGGGATGGGTTTCGCCATGCGCGTCATCTATTCGGCGGTGGATGTGGCCGGGGAATTCATCGGCCTGCAGATGGGCCTGGGATTCGCGACCTTCTACGATCCATTGAGCAGTTCCCAGACTCCGGTGGTCACCGAGTTCATGGATTTGCTGGCCCTGCTACTCTTCCTGTCCATCAACGGCCACCTGATCTACGTGGCCACCCTGGCCCAGAGTTTCACCGCCATCCCGGTCAGCGCCACACCCCTGGGAACGGGAAGCTGGCTGAATCTGGTGGAACTGGGCTCCAGGATGTTCGCGGCGGGCCTGCTCCTCGCCCTGCCGGTGGTGGTCGCCCTGATCATCGCCAACCTGGCCCTGGCCGTCCTCACCCGAGCGGCCCCCCAGCTCAACATCATGTCCATCGGTTTCCCGATTACCCTGGTTGGCGGATTCGTTGCCCTGGCCATGAGCCTCAACTATCTGGCGACGCCGCTCCAGGCGATTTTCGAACAGGGGTTGTCGGCGATGCTCGGCTTTGCGAAGCCCTAGTTCTGCAGGAAAGAATCGGCGGATTCCCGCTTCACCAGCTTGATGGTCCCCTCGGCCACGCGGCGTGCGCCGAGGGTCTGGGACTCGATCCCTTCGTTGAATTCCAGCAATCGGTAGCTGCCGTATCCCAGTACGCCCTGGAGTTGCTCCGCACGGCGCCGGGCGACCTGGATCGACTCCCCCGCCCCGCCGGTGTGGTAGCGCTTCATCTTGAGGGATAGGCGAAAGGTATCCTCGGAAATCCGGGATTCCTCGATTTCCCAGTTGGGGGCGAGGGGATCGTAGATGGTGTGTATAGCACCCAGGACCAGGGCCCCCGAAACAACACCGGTCAGGGAAAGCTTCAGGGCCGGCGTCAGCTCGATGGTCTTGTCGGGAATGAGCGGCGCCCCCGGCCCGCCGGGAGTACTGCATCCGGCCAGGATCACCGCAGCCCCCAGGAGGCAACCAACCGCTCTCATAGGTATTGGAACAGGGACAGGGAACTGGTTTGTTTGAAGGACAGCTGGGCGGCCTCCAGGGTCATCTTCTGCTTGGACATGTCGGTAATGGCCGAGACATAATCCAGGTCCTGGAAGCGCGACAGATCGGACTTGTACTGCAGATTAACGTCTTCGCCCACGTTCTTCATCGAGTCGATGGCCACCTGCCGGGCCCCGATATCGGTCTGCACCCGCAGAACGTTGTTGAGCGCCTGGTCGAGACTATCGCCAATGCTGACAAGGTTGTTCCGGTAGGCTGCCTTCAGGGTCGGATTGGCCTGGTTGGGCGTTTCCAAGGCGTTGATGAGCTTGTCTAGAGTAGCAAACAAGTCCCTGTTGGTGGAGGGAGCCACCGTGAAGGTGTCACCGGCCGCAGGCGTACCGGAAAGGGTTACCTGGAATTGCTGGCCTGCGGGCCCCATGACGATGGCGGCATCGGCCGTATAGGGTACGCCAGCGGTCACCACGGCGGGACCGCCGCCCGGCGGCGTAACCGACAGGTCGTAGGTGGTGGGTGGGTTATTGAAGGTCAGCGTGTAGGTACTGCCGTCGAAGCCGGTCGTCACAGACCCGCTGGACATGATGCCCGTGCCCTGATTGGCGGCGCCGGGGGACGACATGAATACCCCGTTGCCCTGCCTAATGCGCATGAAGACATCGCTGCCCGGTTGGCTAACCGGCATCTGCCGTCCGTTTTCCACCTGGAGCATACGCTGTCCATCGTCGCCGTTGTAGGTCACGGTGCGGCTACCGGGAACACCAGACACGGCAAAGGGCTCCGTCGCTCCCTTGTACCCCGAGAACATGTGCTCGCCGGATCCGTCGGCACTGTTGGCCAGGCTGAGAGCCTCATCGTAGCGCTGGCGAATCTCGGCTGCGATGGCACTGCGATCCGAGTCCGTGAGGCTGCCGTTGCCTGCCTGGACCAGGCGGGCCTGAACGTCCTGAATCAGGGAAACCACGCCATTCAGCCGATCCTCCACGAGAGTAAGCTGACTGGAGGCATTCGACTGATTTTCGAGGAACTGGCTGTTCATCGACATGGATTGTGTGACATTCAACGCTTCCGACGCACCGATCGGATCGTCTTCCGGGGCAAGGATGCGGCGCCCTGTCGACATCTGATTCTGCAGCTTGTAGAGGCTGCTCTGGTTGCGTAAGAGCCCGAGAGTGCCGCTAGAAAAGATCTGTGTGGTGCTAACTCGCATGATGGTGCTCCTTACGAACGTATCGCCAGCACTGCGTCGAACAGCTTGGTTCCGATATCGATCATTTTAGCCGCCGCCTGGTAAACCTGCTGGTAGCGCAGCAGATTAGCAGCCTCCTCGTCGAGGTTCACGCCGGACAAGGCCTCCTTCGAAGCGGATGCTTGCTCCAGCAATGCCTGCTGGGCATCCCTCGTAACCTGGGTGGCATGGGTCTGATTGCCGGTGCTGCTGACAAACTGGGAGTAGGCCATCTGAAAGCTCGCCGCCCCACCCGCCACGGTATTCTTCACCTGCAACTGGCCGAGGTTGAGCGCGTTGCGGCCGTCGGACACGCCGGCGGCATTGGGGGACAGGGTGAAGGTGTCGTTGGTCGCGGGCGTCCCGGTAATGTCGAAAGCCACGCCGGCAAACTCGATCTTGGCGCCGGAAACGTAGGGAATGGTCGGCCCGGAATAGACAGTGGTCGTACCGCCGGGAGGCGTCACAGACAGGTTGGCGTTGGCGGGCAGACCGGCAAAGGTCAGGTTGCCGCCGTTATAGGTGACCGTGACCCCAGCGGCCGGCATGGACGAAGCCGAATAGCCCAGAAGAGTCTGGCCGTTGGAAATGACAGCGTTGCCGGTATTGCTCACCGCAGCGCTGGTTTTGAAGGGAAGCCCCGCGGTAACCAGCCGCGGATCGGCCACCACGGCCGCATCCATGGCGATATTGCGGGCAGCTCCCCGGGTCGGCTGGATCAGGAAGGTATCCACATTAGCCGTCATGGCGCCGGAAGCCATGTTGAGGGTAAACCCCTCGCTGGCCGACACCGTAGTCGACAGGCCGCTGACCGAGGCATTGCTCCACTTCTTGTTGTCGGAGAGCCGGGTCAGGGTGTAATTGGTGCCGTCGTAGGACAACCGGTAATCGCTGGTCGTCAGGTTGGTCTGGAAATTCGACGTATTCACCGCCGAGGAATAGACGCTGGACGACGCACCGGCCGCCACGGTAGCGTTGGTCACATCGACGCCCTCGGCGGCGGGCAAGGTGGCTTGCAGGGCAGCCAGGGTGGCTGCCGTCGCCGGCGGCACGGGCCATACCTGCCCATCGGACTGGCGGGTCAAAGTGTAGTTGCCGGCCGTGTTGGTCAGGGTATAGATCCCAGCCATGGGCGGCGGCGACACCAGGGCGGCGGTAATGACGGCATTGCCGGTATTGCTGGCATTCTTGATGGCCGTCGGCTGCATGTTCTTCATATCGAAGAACTTCGGCACATAGCCGGCGGGGCTGCCCTGGGATTGCCCGAGCAGGTCCTGGCCGAGGGAAAACTGGGCGTTGAAGGTCAGCGCCAGGGAGGACGCCACCCGTCCCATTTCGTTGAAGGCAGGATCCAGGGATTCGGACCTAAAACGCACGAGCCCCCCCAATTGCCCTCCGGTGATGATGAATTCCGGCAGTTCCTGGTTGCTCCCCGCATTCTGCAAGCCCACGGCGATCCTTGAGGGATCGGCGCTGGAAGCGGCAGCGGTCATGGTCGTCGCATTGACGCCGACCACCAACTGCTGGCCGGTGCCGATGAAGACGTTGTAGCTGCCGTCGGAGTTGGACGACGTGGTCACCTTGATCAGCTTATTGAGTTCGCTGACCAGTTGGTCCCGCTGGTCGAGAAGATCGTTGGGGGGCTGCCCGACGCCGGACTGGGCGACGATGATGCGCCCGTTCAGGTCGGCGATCTGCTTCGCATAGGAATTGATGGTGCCTACGGTGGTGGTGATCTGGCTGTTGACCCCATCCGCGATCTGGGTAAGACGGCTCTCGATCCCCTGGAAGCGGGTGACAAGAGACTGGCCCGCGGAAATCATGGACTGCCGGGCCGACATGGAAGACGGCGTAGCCGCCACCTGCTGCACACCCCGGAAGAAATCCTGGAGGGCAGGAGACAAACCCGAGTTAGGGTCCGCCAGCATGTTGTCGATCTGCGAAATCTCGGCGTAGTAGCTTTCCAGCTCGCTGACGCTGGTCTGGGAGCTGTTCACCTGGCCGGACAGGAAGTCGCTATACATCCGCTGGACGGTCTCCACATGGGTACCCTGGCCAAGGGCGCCCGCCCCCGTCATCAACGGGAGATTGGAGGCCTGCACGATCCGCTGCCGGTTATAGCCGGGCGTGCTGGCATTGCTGATGTTGTGCTCGGAGGTCAGCAGTCCCATTTGGGCAGCCTGCAGCCCCGTGATGCCGATACCGATGATTCCTGTGCTCATGAACAACCTCCTCTGAGGTTAACGGCCAAGTTGTCTAACTTTTTAGGGCCGTTCAACCGATCAACGCTTGGCGCAGGGTCGGCCCGTTGATGATCTTCGCCAGCTTGTCGGCATAGGATGGATCGGTGGCGTAGCCTGCCTGCTGCAAACGTTTCGCAAACTCCGTGCCATCCTGGGATCCGACCACGTTGCCGTATTTCGGGTTGTTGCGGAGCAGGTTGGCATAGTCACGGAAGGCCTCGGCGTAGGAGCCGTAGGAGCGGAATTTCTCGTTAACCTTCTGGGGCTGGCCGTCGACGTATTCTGTGGTGGGAACCTCTGCCGAGCCGCCGCTCCAGCTCTTTCCGGCCTTGACACCGAACAGGTTGTAGGTGGGCGAACCGTCCGCCCCGCGGATCTCATGCTTGCCCCAACCGCTTTCCAGGGCTGCGTGGGCGACCAGGAACTGGGGAGGGATGCCGGTGGAGCGGCTGGCTTCCACCGCGTGGGGCCAGACCCGGCTGACGAACTCCTTGGCGGAGGACGGCGGGTTGGTCGAGGATTCACCGGCCGCATAGGCGGACAGGGCGGCGGAGGCCCGGGCGCTGATGCCGACACCGGACAGGGGCGTGGCCGCCGGCATATGCCGCCCATCGGAAGACGAAAGCGGCAAGGCATTGCCGGCACGAATTGCCGGCGGCATCGCCAGGGCTGGATTGGCGGCCGAGTCGACGGCCCCGGCCGCCGCGGCGGGATCAGCCCCCTGCAGATGCCGCCCAAGCTGCTGCTCGATCAGCTTGGCGAAACCGACGCCCCGGCCGCTGGCCATGTTCTGGGCAAGCTGCTGATCCAGCATGGAGGTGTAGAAACGGGACTGGTCGCTATTCATCAGGCCATCCTGGGGAGTCGCGTCGCGCATGCTCTTCATCACCATCTGAAGGAACATGGATTCGAATTGCTGGGCGGCGGCCTGGAGGCCGGCCTTGGGATCCTTCTGGAATTTCTCCCGGATATCCTGGGTGCCCTTGACGTCCGCCGCCAGGCGGTTCGGCGTGTTCTGTACCTTCATGGCCACGGCGCGCCCTTAGATGATCTCGAGCTCGGCCCGCAGGGCGCCCGCAGCCTTCATCGCCTGGAGGATGGCCAGGAGGTCCATGGGATTGGCGCCCAGGGCGTTGAGCGCCTTGACCACGTCGGCCAGATTGGCGCCTGCCTTGACGTTCATCAGGCTGCCGGCATCCTGCTTCACCTGGACGTCGCTGGTGCCCTGCTGGAAGGCGGTGGCGGGCTGCTCGCCGACCACCACGGACAGGTTGCCGTGGGCGACGGCGCAGGAATCCAGGGTCACCCGCTGGTTCATGACCACCGAGCCGGTGCGGGGATTGACGATGACCTTGGCGATGGTGGCGGCCGGCCGCACGTCCAGGTTTTCCAGGCGGCCCATGAAGGCGACCCGGGCATCCGGATCTTCCGGCGCCCGTACCCGGATCTGCCGGCCATCCACGGCCTGGGCCACGCCCGGACCGAAATTGCCGTTGATGGCATCGACGATGTTCTTGACCGTGCCGAAGTCGCTGTCGCCCAGTTCGTAGTAGACGAAGGGCCCCTGCCCCACCGGGGTCGGCACCGAGCGCTCGACGGTGGCGCCGGACGGGATGCGGCCTGCCGACAGGTGATTCACCGTGACCTTGGAACCGCCGGCCGAAGCCCCGGCGCCGCCCACCAGCACGTTGCCCTGGGCCATGGCATAGACCTGGCCGTCGGCGCCCTTCAGGGGCGTCATCAGCAGGGTGCCGCCCCGCAGGCTCTTGGCGTTGCCCATGGAGGAGACGGTCACGTCGATGGCCT
>JBLNBI010000145.1:0-3322 GCA_050259815.1 Actinomycetota bacterium
CTCCGGCTTCCGCCTTGAGCACGGGAGAGGGGGAAGGCCGCCCGCGGGACCCATCCCCCGAAATAGCCTTAGCGGTGCGGACGACCGCCGCCATTGTGGCGGACCTGCTGGATGTCGCCCCGGCGCTCCATCCGGTCCTGGCGTACGTCCTGCCGGTCGTGGCGCACCTCCTGGCGATCGGCATGGCGCTCCACCTGGTCGCGATGCAGACGGTGCTCATCCTGGCGCAGGTCGCGCCGGTCCTCGTGGCGCTGCTGGCGGTCCTGGTTGAGGGCCTGGCGGTCCTGGCGGACGGTATTGGTGTCCTGGCGGACGGCGGCCCGGTCACCGGCGATGGCCTGCTGGTTGCCGCTGCGCTCGTCGTTGCGCAGGGTCTTGAGATCCTGGCGGCGCTGGTTTTCCGCCTGGGACAAATTGGCTCGGTCCTGGCCGATGGCCAGGTTGTCCTTCCTCAGGTCGGCCCGGTCCTGGGCGATGTTCTGGCGGTCCTGCCCGATATTCCGATTGTCCTGGCGCAGATCGGCCCGATCCTGGCGCAGGTCGCGTCGGTCCTGCCGGAGGTCCCGGTTGTCCTGGCGGACCTGGGGACTCGCGAAAGCCGGGGGCGCACCGTTGGCGGCGGCTTGGGACTGGGCGAAAGATGGCGCTGCCAGGGCGCTGCCCAGGGCCAGGACAAGCAGGGTCTTGTTGTATCCGAACATTTGAGTCTCCCTTCGCTATCGGTGATGGTGGATGCATTCCCACTGTAGCCGTCCTTCATTTCTGCGTCGGCGGGACATGCAACAGGATGTAACCGGGACGGCAGGAAGGGGAAGCACATGCCCCCGGCAATGCTTGTTCCGACAGCGTTCTGGTGTGGGCAGGGCCATGGGCGAATTCATTATTCGCTTACATAGCTGCCAAATAGCTGACGATTTTTTGGGGGTATGCCCCCATTCTTTGCATATATCAAATTACTTTGTCCTGTCCCGGATCAGAATGCCCCCAACAAGAACATTCAGGGGAATTCGGTGGAATCCGGGCGTCGAGCCTTCCTTCTCATTCGCAGGCCATCCGCACAGGGAACGCCGTTCCGGCCGCCCTGGGCGAGGCAGGAAGGAAGTTTCACCGACCTCTGCAGCCGCTGCCATGCCTGCGTGGATGCCTGCCCCACCGGCCTGCTGAAAACCGGCGACGGCGGTTTCCCGGAAGCGGATTTCCTCCACGGCTACTGCAATTTCTGCGGCGACTGCCGCACCGCCTGCGAAACCGGGGCCCTGCGGGAAATCCCCGGCCTCTCCCCCTGGTCCGTCATCGCCGAGATCGGCGACGGCTGCCTCGCGAAGCAGGGCGTCGTCTGCCGCACCTGCGGCGAACGCTGCGACCAGCGGGCCATCACCTTTGCCCCCCGGATCGGCGGCGTCGCCATTCCCGCTATCGACAGCGAACTCTGCACCGGCTGCGGCGAATGCATCGCCGACTGCCCAACCCTGGCCATCAAACCGGCCCATCGCCCCCTTCCCCAAGGAGCCCAGCAATGAAGATTGTGAGCCTAGTCCTCAAGACCCTACCCGAGCACGCCCCGAGCGTCATCGGCCAGGTCGAGGCCGTTCCCGGCGCAAGCCTCGCCCTCGATGCCGGCGACGGCCGCCTGGTGGTCCTCGTGGAGGACGGGGAGGACTACGCCGTTTCGGATTCCATCCTGCAAATCCATCGGGTGCCCCATGTCATGTCGGTCACCCTTTCCTACGAATACAGCGACGAAGGTCTCGCTCTTGAGGAGGCATAACCATGTCCATGAACCGACGCGATTTTCTTAAGACCCAGGCGGTAGCGGCCGCCGCAGCGACAGCCGGGATTCCGATTGCCGCCGCGGCAGCCCCGAAGGAGGCCGCCAAAGGCAACGGCACCGACATCCGCTGGGACAAGGCCGCCTGCCGTTTCTGCGGCACCGGCTGCTCCGTGCTGGTGGGGGTGCAGAACGGCCGGGTCGTGGCGACCCAGGGGGACCCGGATGCGCCGGTGAACCGGGGCCTCAACTGCATCAAGGGCTATTTCCTCTCCAAGATCATGTACGGCCAGGACCGGCTCACCCAGCCCCTGCTGCGCATGAAGAACGGCAAGTACGACAAGAACGGCGAATTCCAGCCCATCTCCTGGAACCAGGCCTTCGATCTCATGGCCGAGAAGTGGAAAGAGGCCTTGAAGACCACCGGCCCGACTTCCATCGCCATGTACGGCTCCGGCCAATGGACCATCTGGGAAGGCTATGCGGCGGTCAAGCTGATGAAGGCCGGCTTCCGCTCCAACAACCTGGACCCCAACGCCCGCCACTGCATGGCCTCCGCCGTGGCCGGCTTCATGCGTACCTTCGGCATCGACGAGCCCATGGGCTGCTATGACGACATCGAGCAGGCCGACGCCTTCGTGCTGTGGGGTTCCAACATGGCCGAGATGCATCCCATCCTGTGGAGCCGCATCACCGACCGCCGCCTCTCCAACCCCGGCACCGAAGTCCATGTGCTGTCCACCTACGAGCACCGCTCCTACGAGCTGGCGGACAACCCCATGACCTTCGTTCCCCAGACCGACCTGGCGATCCTCAATTACATCTGCAATTACATCATCCAGAACAAGAAGGTGAACACGGACTTCGTGAAGAAGCACGTGAACTTCAAGAAGGGTGAAACGGACATCGGCTTCGGCCTGCGCCCCAACAACCCGCTGGAAGCCAAGGCCACCAGCAACGGCTATCCCGGCGCCGACGGCAAGCCCAAGGGCGACACCGGCAAGTCCGAGCCCATCACCTTCGAGGAATTCGCCAAGTTCGTTTCCGAATACACGGTCGAGAAGGTTTCCAAGCTCTCCGGCGTGCCCGCCGAGCGCCTGAAGCGGATGGCCGAGCTTTACGCCGACCCGAAGAAGAAAGTGGTCAGCTTCTGGACCATGGGCTTCAACCAGCACACCCGCGGCACCTGGGTGAACAACATGATCTACAACGTCCATCTCCTGGTGGGCAAGATCTCCACCCCGGGCACCGGCCCCTTCTCCCTCACCGGCCAGCCCTCCGCCTGCGGCACCGCCCGGGAAGTGGGCACCTTCGCCCACCGCCTGCCCGCCGACATGGTGGTCACCAACCCGGATCACCGCAAGCACGCCGAGGAAATCTGGCAGCTGCCGGAAGGCACCTTGCCCGACAAGATCGGCCTCCATGCCGTGGCCCAGAGCCGGGCGCTCAAGGACGGCAAGTTGAAGTGCTATTGGACCAGCACCACCAACAACATGCAGGCCGGCCCCAATGTGAATGGCGAAATCTATCCGGGCTGGCGCAATCCGGCTGCCT
>JBLNBI010000146.1:0-8394 GCA_050259815.1 Actinomycetota bacterium
ATCCGGGTAATGGCAGACCTCCGGCCGGCGGTCGATGCGGTGGTCGGGCAGGCCGGCGGCGGCAAGCAGCGCGGCAATCTGCTCCGCATCGAGGAAGGCCAGGGTGTGGCGATAGGCGTCGGCCGCCGAGAAGGCGGTGCGCAGTTCGGCGAAGGTTTCCGGGCCCAGGGTGGCGACCGCCAGGTGGCCGCCGTCCCTCAGTACCCGTCGGGCCTCTCCCAGGGCGATGTCCAGGCGGCACCATTGCAGGGCCAGGCTGGACCAGTAGAGATGGACGGAGGCGTCGGCCAGGGGCAGGCGCTCGGCATCCCCGGCCAGGCGGTAGGCGCCGGGCCGTACCTTGGCCAGCATGGCGGCGGAAAGATCGACGCCGACCAGGTGGCTGGTGGGGAAGCGTTCTCCCAGAAGGCGCAGGGCGTAGCCGGTGCCGCAGCCCACATCCACGGCGATGCCCGGCGCGGTCCCGGCCGGCAGGCCGTTGGCCAGCCAGCCGCAGATGCGGCGCTGGACCTGGGCGGCGCTGTCGTAAGTGCCGGCGGCCTTTTCGAAGGACTGCCGGATGAGGTGCTTAGGCGGCTGGGTCATGCAGGAAGGCGGCAACCCGGGCCTGGAAGCCGGCCGGATCGGAAATGAACGGGGCGTGGGCGCTGGCCGGGAAAATCTCCAGGCGGGCATCGGGCATCAGGCCGGCCAGGGCCTCGGCGGCGGGCAGGGGCATGAGGGGGTCGTGGGCGCCGTGGATCATCAGGGTCGGGACGGCCACGGTCGGGGCGACCTCCTGCAGGTCCACGTCCCGCAGCCAGGCGAGGCCGGTGGCCAGCGTTGGTGCGGCAGGGAGGGGATCGGCCCGCTCCAGGAGTTCCCGGGTGACGGCCCTGGCCCGCGCTTCGCCCCGGTTGAAGTTCCCGACGAAGCGGGGCAGGGTGGCTTCCGCATCGGCGGCGACGGCGGCGGTGAATTCGGCCAGCACCTCGGGGGCCATGGCGTGTGGCCAGCCCTCCCGCTGGACGAAGGAAGCGGTGCCCGCCACGAGGATGAGCCGGGATAGCTTTTCAGGCGCCCGGGCGGCCGCCGCCAGGGCCAGCATGGCGCCCAGGGACCAGCCGCAAAGGACGGCGCCGGCCGGCAGAGTTTCGGCGAGGGCCGCGGCGGCAAGGTCGAAGTTGTCGATGAGGGAGCTGTCGCCGTAGCCGGGGAGGTCGGCGATGGTGCCGCCAAGGGCGTCCACCGTGGGCTGCCAGGGACCGCGGCCCAGGCCCCAGCCGGGAACGAAGACCAGGGGGGCGGTCATGCCAGCTCCCTCAGGGCGCCGATGAGCCGGTCCACATCGGCCTCGCTGTGGGCGGCCGACAGGGAGATGCGCAGCCGGGCAGTGCCCTTGGGGACCGTCGGCGGGCGGATGGCCGGCACCCACAGGCCGCGCTCGGCCAGGGCCTGGGAGAGGCGGACGGCGGCCTCGTTGTCGCCCACCACCAGGGGCTGGATGGCGGTGGGGGAGGGCAGCAGGGTCCAGGGCAGGCCGGCGAGGCCCTCCCGAAGCTGGGCGATGCGGGCCATGAGGTGGGCGCGCAGCTCATCTCCAGCGGCGATGATCTCCAGGCTCTTCGTCAGGGCGCAGGCTACGGCCGGCGGGGCGGCGGTGGTGAAGATGTAGCTGCGGGCCCGCTGGATCAGGTATTCGATGGCCAGGTCGGAGCCGGCCACGAAGGCGCCGGAAACGCCGGCCGCCTTGCCCAGCGTCCCCATCAGCAGCACCCGGGGATGGGCCGGTACGCCGCAGTGGGCCAGCGCCCCGCGTCCTTGTGGGCCGAGGACGCCGAAGCCGTGGGCATCGTCCACCACCAGCCAGGCGTCGTAGCGCTCGGCCAGCTCGAAGATTTCAGGCAGGGGCGCCAGGTCGCCATCCATGCTGAAGACGGCGTCGGTGACGATGATCTTCTCGGGGGCGTCGCTTCCAGCCAGCTGGCGCTCCAGGGCGGCCAGGTCGTTGTGGGGATAGCGGTGGGACTCTGCCCCCTGGGCCTTGGCGAGCTGGACGGCGTCGATGAGGGAGGCGTGGTTCAGCTTGTCGGCGAAGACGGCGGTGCCCCGGCTGGTCAGGGTGGGCACCACGGCCAGGTTGGCGAGGTAACCGGTGGAGAAGGTCAGGGTCCGGGGGAAACCGGTGAATTCGGCCAGCTTCCCTTCCAGCTCATCGTGGGGCAGCAGGTGGCCGCTCACCAGGTGGGAGGCGCCGCTGCCGGCGCCCCACTTCCGGGCGCCTTCCGCCATGGCCTCGGCGATGGCCGGGTTGGCGGCCAGACCCAGGTAGTCGTTGCTGGTGAAGGCGAGCATGGGCTTGCCGTCCACCATCGCGTGGGGACCGCAGGGCGCGGCCAGGACCCGGCGGCGGCGGGTGAGGCCGTCGGCGGCGATAGCGGCGATTTCCGCCTGCAGCCGGTCGCCGATCACGCCAGGGCCTCCGCGAGGGCTCCCGCCACGGCCTTGCCCAGGTGGGCGATGTGCTCGTCCTCGACGATGTAGGGGGGCATCAGGTACACGGTGCTGCCGATGGGGCGGACCAGCGCTTCCCGCTCAAGGGCCGCCCGGTAGAAGCGGCGGGAGAAGGCCGGATCGGCGGTGTCCACGTCGAAGGCCAGGATCATGCCCCGCTGGCGCAGGTGGCGGACCTTCGGGTGGTCGGCCAGGGGGGCCAGGGCAGCGCCCAGCTTTTCGGCCCGCACCCGGTTGGCGGCGAGCACGTCGTCTTCCCGGAAGATGTCGAGGGTAGCCAGGGCCGCCCGGCAGGCGAGGGGGTTGCCGGTGTAGGAATGGGAATGGAGAAAGCCCCGGGTCACGGCGTCGTCGTAGAAGGCGCCATAGACGGTGTCGGTGGTCAGCACCACCGAGAGGGGCAGGTAGCCGCCGGAGATACCCTTGGAGAGGCACAGGAAATCGGGCCGGATGTCCGCCTGCTCATGGGCGAAGAAGGTGCCGGTGCGCCCGCACCCCACCGCGATCTCGTCGCAGATGAGGTGCACTTCGAAGCGGTCGCAGAGGGACCGGGCGAGGCGCAGGTATTCCGGGTCGTACATGGCCATGCCGGCGGCGCCCTGGACCAGGGGCTCGACGATCAGGGCCGCGATGGTCTCGCCCTCGGCTTCCAGCTTGGCTTCCAGTGCGGCGGCGGCGCGGCGGGCCACGTCGGCGGGCGTCTCGCCGGCTTCGGCCTGGCGGGCGTCCGGGGCGGGCACCGTGGCGGCGGCCCGCACCAGGGGCGCATAGGCGTCCTTGAAGATGGCTACGTCGGTGACAGCAAGCGCCCCCACGGTTTCCCCGTGGTAGCTGCCGGACAGACAGAGGAACTGGCGCTTGTCGCTACGGCCGGCGTTCTGCCAATAGTGGAAGCTCATCTTGAGGGCGATCTCAGTGGCCGAGGCGCCGTCGGAGGCATAGAAAGCATGGCCCAGATAGCCGTCAGTCAGGGCCGAGAGGCGCTCGGACAGTTCCACCACCGGAGTATGGGTGAAGCCCGCCAGCATGACGTGCTCCAGGCGCTCCAACTGGTCCTTCAGGGCCGCGTTGATGCGGGGATTGGCGTGGCCGAAAAGGTTGGTCCACCAGGAGCTGATGCCGTCCAGGTAGCGGCGGCCGTCGAAGTCATGGAGCCAGGGCCCCTCGCCCCGGGCGATCGGTACCAGGGGCAGGTAGTTCGGTGACCCGTCGGCGGCGTGGTGCCGCATCTGGGTGCAGGGATGCCAGACGGCTGCCTGGCTACGGGCCAGCCAATCGGAATTACTCATCAATGCAGGACCTGGGAGTTGGCGGCGGGCTGCTCCGGCATCTCGGCATGGACCAGCTCGCCTTCGGTATTGGGGTACATTGGGGCGCCACAGTCGTCGCAGAATTCCATGGGGAAGTGGTGATCCAGGAAGTGCACGTCCTTGACCCCGCATTCCCGCAGCACGGATTCGATCTCGCCGGCGGCGTCGGGGGCCTCGGCCTCGGCGCCGAGGAGGGGCCAGACCACGCCGTGCCAGGTGGCGTCCTTGTCCCGGGGGCCGAGGCTGACCCGGTATTCCTCCATGCGGCGGTCGTAGAAGGGACCGACCACGGCTCGCATGTCCGCCGGGGTGATGCCCTGGACGGTCTGCAGGAAGGCGACGGAGGCCCGCAGGGAGTAGGGGCGGGAGGCCCGGTCCGCCTGGCGGCAGGCGGTGTGGTAGGAGTCGGCCAGGAGGGGCTGGTAGGCGCAGCCGGTGAGAATGGGCTCCAGGCTGGGGCTGCCCTGGCGGATCCATTCCTTGAGGGAAGCCTCCCGGCTGCCGTCCGCCTCGTTCCAGCGGAAGACGGCGCCACCCCGGGGCACCGCCACGGCGCCCACCAGGTAGCGGACGTCGGACAGGAAACGGTTGGTTTCCGGCATGCCGCTGGTGTCGATGGCGAGGTTCTGATCGGACAGGGCCGCCATGCCCAGTTCCCGGGTCAGGAGCCAGGTGTCGCAGAAGCTCCTGGGCAGCTGGTCGGGGCTGAAGAGGAAGTCGGCGAGGGCGATGCGGGTATCGGCGCCGAAGACATGGGCGCCGAGCTGGACCTTGAGGGATTCGAGGCTGCTCTTGGGCAGGCTGCCGGCCGGAATGGAAAAGCGGGACCAGGCCAGGATGGGGGAGACGAAGAGCATCACGTCGAATTCCTGCCCCTGGACATCCAGGCGGGTGGATTCGGCCCGGGATTCCACCATGTCGGCCAACTCGTCATGGGCGCGGGGATTGGTCTCGAACAGGCGGTCGAGGGCGGTGTTGATGTCGTCCTCGGCACCGTTTTTCAGGAGGCTGTCCACCAATTCGGCCAGCCGGGCTTCCCACCAGGAATCCTCCAGCTTGCCGCCGGATTCGGACAGGCCGGTGGCCAGGCGTTGCAGTTCGGCGGCATCGCGGGAAAGACGGTCGCGGGAGCCGAAGCGGGTGCGTTTCATAGGCGGTGACCTGAGTGCGGAAATTTGGGAAAAGGGCGTAATTTTACCAAGCCGGTAGAATTCAAGACGTTCAGATTGCAGGAGAGTTTGATGCTGATGGTGCTTTCCCCGGCCAAGACGCTGGATTTCGACACCCCGCCCCAGGTGACAACCCACACCCAGCCTGGCTTTACGGACCAGTCCCAGGAATTGATCCGGGTGCTGCGGACTTTCTCGCCGGCGGACATCGCCGGCCTCATGGACCTGTCGGACCCGCTGGCTCTCCTCAACTTCCACCGTTATGCCGACTGGCACCTGCCTTTCACCCCGGATAACGCCAAGCAGGCCGTCCTGGCGTTCGACGGCGACGTGTACGACGGCCTGGGCGCCAAGCATCTCTCCGCTGCCGACCTGGATTTCGCCCAGGTTCATCTGCGTATCCTGTCGGGCCTCTACGGCCTCCTGCGTCCCCTGGACCTGATCCAGCCCTACCGCCTGGAAATGGGCACCAAGCTGGTGACCCAGCGGGGCAAGGATCTCTACGCCTTCTGGGGCGAGCGCCTGGTGGAGGCAGCGAATGCCGAATTGGCCGAAATGCCGCGGCCGGTGCTGGTGAATCTCGCCTCCGAGGAATACTTCAAGGCCCTGGTGGCGCGGAAGCTCCGGGCCACCGTCATCCAGCCGGTGTTCGAGGACTGGAAGGGCGGCCGCTACAAGATCATCAGTTTCTACGCCAAGCGGGCCCGGGGCATGATGGCCCGCTACGCCATCGTCAATCGGCTGACCGAGCCGGAAGGGCTGCAGGGCTTCGATTGCGACGGCTACGCCTTCGCGCCCGAGGCCTCCGACGAAACCACCTGGGTGTTCCGCCGCCGGGCGGAATGAATTGTCCGGCCCGACCGGCTATGATGTACCCATAAGACATCCTTCGGAGACCGCCATGCGCCGCCTTGCCTTTCTGCTCGCCCTCCTGCCCCTGACGGCCCTGGCCCAGTTGCCGGGCCAGCTGCCTCCCCAGCAGGGGGATGGGCCGATGCTCTATCCCTACAAGAAGAACCAGCTGCCGCCGGCCGCCTTATACGGGCAGGACCAGGGCGGCATTCCCACCAGTGGCATCGACCAGGCCAAGAACTTGGACATGAACAAGCCGGGCTACCGCAAGGGCGGCCCCACCATCATCCAGCGCACCTACGACAAGAAGGGCAGCACTGCGGTCATCAGCGGCCCCAACGGCACCACGGTGTGCACCGACAGCTACGGGCGGCGCAGCACCTCGACGGTTTGCTACTGAGTTAGGAGGACGACGGCAGCCGCCGGCGTCACGATGCGAAAGGGCAGATTGGTCCGGCCCTTGAGCTTCAGCAAGGCCTCGTCCTTGCTGACCAGCAGGTCGGCCTGGCTGCGCATGGCCAGTTCGAGGAATTTCTGGTCGTCCCGGTCCCGGCACTGGGGCAGCTTCGGCACATCGCCGGGCTCGATCAGGCCGGCGATGCCCCGGTAGCGTTCCATCAGGGCGGCTCCGTCCGCGGCCGACATGCGGAATTCCGGATAGGCCACCACCCGGGTCAATTCGACCAAGCCGGCGGCATCCGCGAAGCAGCAGGCCCGGCCGGCCTCGATGGCGACCAGAATCGGGGACGCCGTCGGGTCGGCGAAATGGAAGAGGTCGAGGACGACGTTGGTGTCGAGGACGAGGCGTAGCATGGGGCGCGATTATAATGCGGCCCTTCTTCCCAGCCCTTCCCGAAGCTCGTTCGCCATGTCCCGAATTATCCTTGCTCCCATGCATGGCCTCGCCGACGCTATCCTGCGGGACGTGCTGACGGCCATCGGCGGCTACGACTGGTGCGTGACCGAATTCATCCGGGTGTCCGGGTCCCTGCTGCCCATCCGCTGTTTCACCCGGATCAGCCCGGAGTTGCTGAATGGCAGCCGCACTGCGGCCGGGACGCCGGTACGGGTCCAACTCATGGGGTCCGATCCCGTGTGCCTGGCAGAAAACGCCGCCCGCCTGGCGGAGCTGAAACCGGCGGGCATCGACTTGAACTTCGGCTGCCCGGCGCCCCTGGTGAATCGCCATGGCGGCGGGGCGGCGCTCCTCAGCGACCCTGAACTCCTTTTCCGCATCGTCTCTGCCGTGCGCCCGGTCGTGCCGGCCTCTATCCCCTTTTCCGCCAAGATGCGCCTGGGCATCGCCGACCCGGCGGCTTCCCTCGACTGCGCCCGGGCCCTAGCGGCCGGGGGCGCCGATGAACTGATCGTCCATGGCCGCACCAAGGTGGACGGCTACCGGCCGCCGGCCCGCTGGGAATGGATCGCCCGAGTGCGGGAGGCGGTAACGGTGCCCGTCATCGCCAATGGCGAGGTGTGGACGCCCGCCGATTACAAGCGTTGCCGGGCTGAAACCGGGTGTGTTGACGTCATGGTGGGACGCGGCGCCGTCACCGATCCCCTGCTGGCCCGCCGCCTGCGGGGCGAGGCAGTCGGCGGCTGGGAAGAACTGGTTCCCGCCCTGAGCCGCTTCTGGTCCGGGGCGCGCCGCAAGGTGGAGTCCCGCTATGCCCCCGGCCGCCTCAAGCTGTGGCTCGGCCTGCTGCAGCGGGCCTATCCCGAGGCGGAAGCCCTTTTCCTCCGCTGCCGGCCACTGAAGTTGGCCGCCGAGATTGACGCCGTCCTGGCCGAGGCGGGCATCCTTACCGACCTGCCCCTCGCCGCATGACCAGCCCCTGCCAATCCTGCGGCGCCTGCTGCGCCGCCTTCCGGGTCGATTTCCATCCCGCCGAGCTGGCGGGCGGGGCATTCGCCTGGGGCGAGGGGGTGCCGAAGTCCATGACGGTTCCTGTGACGTCCCAGCTTGTCCGGATGGCCGGGACCGACAATTCGCCGCCCCGCTGCGTCGCCCTCAAGGGGGAGGTGGGCGTCCAGGTCGCCTGTAGCATCTACGAGGGCCGGCCTTCGCCCTGTCGGGAATTCGACGTGGAGCACGGGGCCTGCAACCGGGCCCGCCGGCTCCGCGGTCTGCCGCCACTGCCTTGACCCGCTTGCCCATTGGCATAAAAACAATTTATCCCCGATTTGGTGGGGTAAGCCTGTGGATAAGGTCGGGATAGTTGCTGTAAGCGCTTGTCCCGGCGGGATAAACCGGTGTGCGCCTATTTTTTGTGCAACGGGTCGGGGCCGGAGGCCAGGCGATGGGCCCAACGGGTGGTTTCCGGCAGACGGTAGCGGGTCAGCGCCCGCATCACCCAGTGCAGGGCGGTTTCCAGGCAGATGCGGTGGCCGGGAGAAATGTAGAGGGGAGCGATCCCGACCCGGCTGCGCAGGACGGCGCCAATGGTTTCCCCCTTATCCACCAAAGGGGTCCATTCGCCGCGCCCCTCGGGCACCGGGCCATGGCGGCCGGTGAGCCGGCTCTTGCCGACGCCGATGCTGGGGAAGTCCGCCACCAGACCCAGGTGGCT
>JBLNBI010000147.1:0-5935 GCA_050259815.1 Actinomycetota bacterium
CAAAAAAAGTCTTGCGTTTCGTATAGTTATGCAAGATACTCAACGCACTTTGCAAGATTTGGAAGTCGATGCTGCAGTGCAGCAACTGATGGCCTACCTGGAGCAAAATTTCTCTGCCCAACTGCGCGCCTGATGGAAAATAAGATGACGCTCACCAAAGCCGAACTGGCCGACCTGTTGTTCGAGAAGGTCGGCCTGAACAAGCGCGAGGCCAAAGATATGGTCGAAGCCTTTTTTGATGAAATCCGCAATGCGCTGGAAACCGGGGACGGGGTGAAGCTGTCCGGCTTCGGCAACTTCCAGCTGCGGGACAAACCCCAACGTCCCGGCCGCAATCCCAAAACCGGCCAGGAAATTCCCATTACTGCACGGCGCGTGGTCACCTTCCACGCCAGTCAGAAGCTGAAGGCGGATGTTGAGCAACTCTACAATGGAACCGCGGCCTAAGACCCAAGGCGGCGACGAACTGCCGCCCATTCCCGCCAAGCGTTACTTCACCATCGGTGAAGTCAGCGAGTTGTGCGGGGTGAAGCCCCACGTCCTGCGCTACTGGGAGCAGGAATTCAATCAACTGAAGCCGGTGAAGCGCCGGGGCAATCGGCGCTATTACCAGCATCACGAAGTGCTCTTGGTCCGCCGTATTCGCGAACTCCTCTATAACCAGGGGTTCACGATCAGCGGCGCCCGGAATCGCCTGGATGAGGGCGCTCCTGTGGGCCATTCTTCCGAGGCTCAGGAGGCTCCCGTGGCCGCCCTTGGACTGCGCGAAGAAATTAAATCCATAATTGAGTTACTTCGCATTTGACCGCCGCGAAAATCTCTGTATAATGCGCGGCTCAGTCGGGGCGTAGCGCAGCCTGGTAGCGCACTTGCATGGGGTGCAAGGGGTCGCGAGTTCGAATCCCGCCGCCCCGACCAAAGTTTTAAAAAGCTCAGAAAAACCGGCCTAGGCCGGTTTTTTTGTTTATACCGCCTTGAAGATATAATCCAAGCAATTTGGATTGTTTGCGGTACTTGCTTTCGGGAAAGCATAAAGGATAGTTTTGATCCTTCTATGGTTCTAAAATCCCGAAACGCCAATTGGCCGTTTCCGCAATCGATCGGCCGTGGCCTCAAGCCCTGAATAGTCCAGTCGTCCCTGGAGAAGGTTCCAGGGGCAAGGCAGTTTATTTTGGTTCAATCATGCGGATATTGCTGAGTAACGACGACGGATATTTTTCCCCCGGAATTGCGGCCTTGGCCGAAGCGTTGAAGGATCTAGCGGAAATCGTCGTCGTTGCGCCCGAGCGGAATCGCAGCGGCGCCAGTAATTCGCTGACCCTCGACCGTCCCCTGTCCGTGAAGAAGGCGGCGAACGGCTTCTATTTCGTGGATGGCACGCCCACCGATTGCGTCCACCTGGCAGTCACCGGCATCCTTGATCCGTTGCCGGACATGATCGTTTCCGGGATCAACCATGGCGCGAACATGGGGGATGACACCATCTATTCCGGTACGGTGGCGGCGGCGACCGAAGGCTTTCTCCTGGGAATCCCGTCCATCGCCATTTCCCTCACCAGCTTCGAAGGCAAACACTTCGATGCCGCCGGTCGGGTGGCGCGGGATCTGGTGGAGCGCCACCTGCGTTCCCCTATTGCTCAGCCGGTCCTGCTCAACGTCAATGTCCCCGATCTTCCCTACGACCGGTTGGGCGGCATCGAAGTCACCCGCCTGGGCAAGCGCCACAAGGCAGAGCCGGTGGTCAAGATGCAATCGCCCCGGCGGGAAACGGTCTACTGGATCGGGGCCGCGGGCGCCGCCCAGGATGCCGGTCCCGGGACCGACTTCAACGCGGTCGAGCGGGGCATGGTTTCCGTGACCCCTTTGCAGATCGACCTCACCCACGTTTCCCAACTTTCCACCATTCGCGCCTGGATGCAATGACCTACCGTAACCTGTCCGGCATCGGCATGACCTCCCAGCGTACCCGCACCCGGATGATCGAGCGGCTGCGGGAGCAGGGTATCCGCAACGAAGCGGTCCTCGCCGCCATGGCGGCCGTGCCGCGCCATGTCTTCGTCGAGGAGGCCCTGGCCTCCCGGGCTTACGAGGATACGGCGCTACCCCTGGGCATGGGCCAGACCATCTCCCAGCCCTATGTGGTGGCTCGCATGATCGAGTTGCTGCTCAACGGCCGCCCTGGCCTCGGCAAGACTCTGGAGATCGGCGCCGGTTGCGGTTACCAGGCGGCGGTCCTGGCCCAACTCACCAATGAAGTCTATGCGGTCGAGCGCATCCAGCCGCTTCTTGAGAAGGCCAAGGCCAACATGCGCAAGCTGCAGCAGTTCAATGTGCGGCTCAAGTATGCGGATGGGCAGATGGGCCTGCCGGAAGCGGCGCCTTTCGACAGCATTATCGTGGCCGCGGCGGCTTCCCGGGTTCCCCCCGCGCTGCTGCAACAATTGGCCGAGGGCGGCAGACTGATCTTGCCAGTCGGTACCGGTGAACAGTATCTTGTCTTCATCGAGCGTACCCCCCAGGGATTCACGGAAACCCGACTTGACGGGGTACGCTTCGTACCACTACTTTCCGGAACAGAATGACACGACTGCTCGCAGCATCCCTCTCCGCCCTTCTGCTCGCCGGCTGCTTCACCCAGCCGCCGGCGCCCTCGGTCGACCGTATCCCGAGTGCCTCATCCCGGGCTCCGGCCCCGGCGGCGGCACCCGTTCCCGGTGGCCCGGGCTACTATACGGTCAAGAAGGGCGACACCCTTTATCGGATTGCCCTGGAACATGGCCAGGACTATCGGGATATTGCCGCTTGGAGCAACCTTACCAATCCGGACAGCATCAAGGAAGGTCAAACC
Organism: Actinomycetota bacterium; assembly: GCA_050259815.1. Lineage (GTDB taxonomy): Bacteria > Pseudomonadota > Gammaproteobacteria > Burkholderiales > Rhodocyclaceae > JAGTRP01. The sequence continues at coordinate 2,849 of JBLNBI010000147.1, forward strand.
CTGCGGGTAGCACCGCCGTCTGCCGAGCCGGCCAGCGGCGCGGTGGTGGCCAAGCCCATCGCCACTGGCTCGGGGGTTGAAGCCAGGCCCCTGGACAAGGGCGGATCTGTGGCTGCCGCACCGGTAGCCAACGGCGATGGCGTCAAGCGTGAGCCTAAGGTCAACAAGGAACCCTATTCGCCGGAAGCCCAGGCCCGCCTGAGCGGTGCGGCGGCTGAGGCGGCAGCCAAGCCTCAGGAAGCCAAGGCGGAGTCGCCCAAACCCGAGCTGGCCCCGGTTGCGGCCGCTGTCAGCGGACCAGACGACATTCCCTGGGGCTGGCCATCGGCCGGCAAGGTCCTGGCGGGTTACAGCGAGAACACCAACAAGGGCCTCGACATCGGCGGCAAGGCCGGCGACCCGGTCCTCGCGGCAGGAGACGGCCGGGTGGTGTACGCGGGCAGCGGCCTGCGGGGCTACGGCCAGCTGGTGATCGTCAAGCACAACAATTCCTTCCTGTCCGCCTATGCCCACAACCAGAAAATCCTGGTCAAGGAGAAGCAGGAAGTGACCCGGGGACAGAAGATTGCCGAAATGGGCGATACGGATAGCGACAAAGTGAAGCTGCACTTTGAGATCCGGCGCCAAGGGAAGCCCATCGACCCCCTGACCTATCTGCCCAAGCGATGACCGACAACGAGGACGATTTCGAAGAAGAGAGCATCGAGTCCGGCGTGGCCGAGGAAGAGGCCGCGCTGGCGCCGGAACCCGAGCCGACTACACCGGAAATCGAGCTGCTGGAGGACGTCACCCAGCTCTACTTGAACGAAATCGGCGCCAAGCCCCTGCTTACGCCCGAGGAGGAGCTGGCAGCTACCCGCAAGGTCCGTCAGGGCGATTTCGCCGCCCGGCAGAAGATGATCGAGCATAACCTGCGGCTGGTGGTGAATATCGCCAAGCACTATCTCAACCGCGGCATTCCCCTGCTCGACCTCATCGAAGAGGGCAACCTGGGACTCATCCACGCCCTGGAGAAATTCGATCCGGAGCGGGGCTTCCGCTTTTCCACCTATGCTACGTGGTGGATCCGCCAGAGCATCGAGCGGGCCATCATGAACCAGTCCCGGACCATCCGTCTTCCGGTCCATGTGGTCAAGGAAATCAACCTGGTGCTGCGGGCCATCCGCCACCTGGAGACGGCGGAGGAGCGGGAAACCACGGTGGAGCGCATCGCCACGCTGCTGGAGCGGCCGGAGGCGGAGGTGCGCCGCATCCTCTCCCTCAACGAGCACATCGCCTCCCTGGATGCCCCGCTGGAGATCGACCCCAATCACACGGTCGCCGACGTCATCGCCGACGAGTCCAGCATGGACCCGGAGACCATGCTCCAGTCCAACGAACTGGGCACCCTCATCGACGACTGGCTGGGGCAGCTCACCGACCGGCAGCGGGAGGTGATTACACGCCGCTACGGTCTCAAGGGCTCGGACATGGCGACTCTTGACGTCATTGCCACCGACCTGGGGCTTACCCGGGAGCGGGTCCGGCAAATCCAGATGGAAGGGCTGGTGCGGCTGCGCAAGATCATCAAGCGCGGCGGCATCTCGAAGGACAGCCTGATCTAAGGAGCTTTGCGGGCCCGCTTACCGGGCCGCAAACGCTTCCATTCCTACAATTCCCGCTGCTGCATCCGCATCTTGATGGCTTCGGCCAACTGATAGACCGACATGGCGTAGAAGCTGGACCGGTTGTAGCGGGTGATCACATAGAAATTCTCGTAGCCCAGCCAGTACTCGGTGGGAGCGCCCGGACTGATCAAGTCCACCAGGGTCACCGTCGCCTGGGGGTCGGCGTCGCTGACGATGCCCTGCTGCCGCAAATTGGCGACCTTGAGAGTCGGTCGGATGCCTGCCTCGATCAGGGCCCGGTCGGGCTCGCCGGCCAGGCGGGCCGGCATCGCTACCGGCTGCCCGGCTTGCCAGCCATGGGCTTCCAGGAAGCGGGCGACGCTGCCGATGGCGTCGTCAATACTGCCGGTTAAGTCCACCCGGCGGTCCCCGTCGAAATCCACGGCATAGCGGCGCTGGCTGCCCGGCATGAATTGGGGGACGCCGATGGCGCCGGCGAAGGAGCCGCGGATGGACCACGGTTCCATGCCGTTCTCCCGGGCCAGGAGAAGGAATTGTTCCAGCTCGGTGCGGAAGAAGTCGGAGCGGGGCGGGTAGCGGAAGGCGAGGGTGGCCAGGGCTTCCAGGACGTGGAACTTACCCATGTTCCGGCCGTACTCGGTCTCCACGCCGATGATGGCGACGATGATTTCCTCGGGAACGCCGTAGAAGGCCCGGGCCCGGGCCAGGGTGGCCCGGTTGGCTTCCCAGAAGCGGACGCCGGCGTCGATGCGACGGTCATTTAGGAAGCGGGGGCGGTAGCGCTCCCAGGACCGCTGCTGGGGCGTCTCGGGCGGGCGGATCAGCTTCAGCACGGTAGGGTTGGCGCGGGCCAGGGCGAACTGGCGCAGCAATTCGTCGGCGTCGAACTGGTGGCGTTTGGCCATGTCCTGGACGAACTCGACGACCATCGGGTCGTCGGCGAAGCTCTCGGGGGCCTGGGAAGGGGCGGCCAGGGCCACCGGCACCAGGGCTTGGACCGCCAGGCAGGCGGCGCACAGTAACTTCTTCAAACTACTCTCCATCAGGGCAGCTGGGCGATGGCTGCCTTCAAGTCTTGCAAATCCGCCGGCCCGGGTCCGTAGCGTGCCCGGCAGTAGGCCAAGGCCGCCGCTTCCAGAGTGGGGGCCAGTTCCGGCCGTTCCGTCCGTAGGCGCATCGCCAGGGCAAGCGGCGTTTCCCAGGCCTCGCAGCTCACCTTCCGGCGCCGCAGGCGTCTCAGGGCCTTGTGCCAGAGCCGTTGGGCGGGATCGAGCCGGGGGCGGCGGTAGAGGGTCCAGGCCGTCACCGCCAGCAGGATGCCGCCGCAGGCCGCCACCAGGATCGGGACGAGATTGCGCCAGTCCGGGTCCGGCAGGCCGAGGCGGGACAGGAACTCCCGCTGGCGTTGGGGATTGTACCCGAGGACCCACTGGTTCCAGGCATTGTTCACCGCTTCCCA
>JBLNBI010000148.1:0-6018 GCA_050259815.1 Actinomycetota bacterium
AGTCCCGCCCGGGAGATCGGACTGCTACATGGTGAATACCCGGCGCAGCGTCTGCGCGTGGAGCGCCCGGTTCTCCTGGGAGACAACCCAATCCGGCACCAGCGAGTCGAAGCCGTTGAACACATCCTGGCCCGGTACTCCCGGCGCCACGACAAGGCCCACCTGCTTTTCGAGGCCGGCGAAATGTCCCGCCTGATGCAGCCGGAACTGGTGGAGATCGGCCAGATGAATCCTGGCCGCTGGCGCCACATGGCGGAGGTCTATGCCGATGTGGACATGTTGCCGGCCGGCTTCTCCATCGACGGGCTGATCTACGATCCCCGCCCGCCCAAGCTGCCGGCCTGGGCGCCGCCGGGCATCTTCCTGGGTATCGTCGCCATGGTCCTCATCGCGGCGGTGGCCTGGCGCTTCGCCTATTTCAACCGGGCCCTCAACGCCGAGATCCTGGCCCGCAAGGAAGCCGAGCAGGTGGCCCGGGCCCATGCCGCCGAGACTTCGGAAATCAACGCCAGGCTGCGGCAGCAGCTGGAGGAGGTGGCCAAGCTCCAGGCCGCCCTCAAGGAGCAGGCCATCCGGGACGGCCTCACCGGCCTCTACAACCGGCGTTACCTGGACGAGACCCTGGCGCGGGAACTGGCCCGGGCCCGCCGGGACAGCCTGCCCCTGTGCATGGTCCTGATGGACATCGATTACTTCAAGCGCCTCAACGACACCTACGGCCACCAGACCGGCGACGAGGCCCTGCGCCTGGTGGCCCGGAAACTCCTCCAGCACGTCCGGGCCGAGGACATCGCCTGCCGCTACGGCGGCGAGGAATTCCTCATTCTCATGCCCCACATCCCGCTGCCGGTGGCGGCGGATCGGGCCGAGGGCTGGCGCCGGGTGATCGAGGACATCCGCCTGTCGGCGAAGGACGGTGAAATCGGCCTGACCGCCTCCTTCGGGGTGGCTGCCTATCCGGAGCATGGCCGCACGCCGGACGACCTGACCCATGGGGCCGACCTGGCCCTGTATGCCGCCAAGCGCCGGGGCCGCAACCAGGTGGTGGTTTACGGTCCCGAACTGGAAGCGGGGCCTAGCCCTTTACATCGAAACAGAGATACTTGATCTCCAGGTAGTCCTCGATGCCGTACTTGGAGCCCTCCCGGCCGAGGCCGGAGTGCTTGACGCCGCCGAAGGGCGCCACCTCGTTGGAAATGAGGCCGGTGTTGATGCCCACCATGCCGTATTCCAGGGCTTCCCCGACCCGGAAGCAGCGGCCCACGTCCCGGGAATAGAAGTAGGAGGCGAGGCCGTACTCGGTGTCGTTGGCCATGGCAACGCCTTCCTCCTCGGTGTCGAAGCGGAAGAGGGGCGCCACCGGGCCGAAGGTCTCTTCCCGGGTCAGCCGCATGGCGGTGGTCACGTCGGCCAGCACCGTGGGCTCGAAGAAGGTGCCGCCCAGGGCGTGGCGCTTGCCGCCGGTGAGCACCTTGGCGCCCTTGCCCAGGGCGTCGGCCACGTGGGCTTCCACCTTGGCGAGCGCCGCCTCGTCGATGAGGGGCCCCTGGGTGACACCCGCCTCGGTGCCGGCGCCCACCCGCATCTCGGCCACCTTGGCGGCGAACTTGCGGGAAAACTCGTCGTAAACGCCGGACTGCACCAGGAAGCGGTTGGCGCAGACGCAGGTCTGGCCGGTGTTGCGGTACTTGGCGATGAGGGCGCCTTCCACGGCGGCATCGAGGTCGGCGTCGTCGAAGACCAGGAAGGGGGCGTTGCCGCCCAGCTCCAGGGAAATCTTCTTGAGGGTCGGGGCGCTCTGGGCCATGAGGAGGCGGCCCACCTCGGTGGAGCCGGTGAAGGAGAGCTTCCTCACCACCGGGCTGGCGGTCAATTCCCCGCCGATGGCCACCGGGTCGCCGGTGAGCACGTTGAACACGCCTCTGGGGAAGCCGGCCTTCTCGGCCAGGGCGGCGAGGGCCAGGGCGGTGAGCGGCGTCTGCTCGGCGGGCTTGACCACCACCGGGCAGCCGGCGGCCAGGGCCGGGGCCACCTTGCGGGTGATCATGGCCAGGGGGAAGTTCCAGGGGGTGATGGCGGCACAGACCCCGATGGGCTGCTTGATGACCAGGAGGCGCTTGTCGGCGGTGGGGGAAGGGATGGTGTCCCCGTAGGCCCGCTTGCCCTCCTCGGCGAACCATTCCACGAAGGAGGCCCCGTAGGCTACCTCGCCCTTGGCTTCGGCGAGGGGCTTGCCCCCTTCGGCGGTGATGAGCTGGGCCAGGTCGTCGGCATTGTCGTTGATGAGGGCGAACCAGCGCGTCATGAGCTGGGCCCGGGCCTTGGCGGTCATCGTCCGCCAGGCGGGCCAGGCGGCCTCGGCGGCGGAAATGGCGCGGCGGGTTTCGTTCTTGCCGCAGTTGGGGACGGTGCCGATTTTTTCCCGGGTGGCCGGGTCGAATACCGGGAAAGTGCCTTGGCCGTCGGCGCTGATCCACTCGCCATCGACGAAATTCAGGGTTTTCAGGAGTTGGGGGTCACGGAGTTGCATGGGCTTGATATATCCTGTAAAAACGCTACGTTACGTATGGTTTCCAGAAATGGCTTCAGGTATGCGGAGCTTCCTTCTACTGCCGCTCCTTGTCTTCCTTGCCGCCTGCGGCGGTCCTGCGGTGCGCCAGGCGGAGCAGGCGGAAACTATAGCGCAACGTCCTGCGCGGGTGAGCGAGCGGGCCAATGACGTGGTGCTCTACGCCCTGGGCCTCCTGGATACCGGCTACCGCTTCGGTGGCAAGAATCCCGATGCCGGCCTCGACTGCAGCGGCATGGTCAGCTACATCTTCGATCGGGCCGCCGGGGTGCGGGTTTCCGGCAGCGCCGCCGACATCGCCCGCCAGGGCAGGGCGGTGGAGCGGGAACAGCTTCAGCCCGGCGACCTGGTGTTCTTCAACACCCTGGGCCGTCCTCTTTCCCACGTCGGCATCTACATCGGGGACGACCGCTTCGTCCATGCCCCCAAGACCAACGCCAAGGTGCGCATCGACAAGCTGAGCGACCGCTATTTCGCCCAGCGATTCGAGACGGCCCGCAGTTATTTCGACTGATTTTCGCCGTCGATCCCGCAGATTGCGGTTTTATTCGCTGACGAAGCGTCCGGTCCGGTAAACTGCCGGCCCCGGACCCGCAGCCGTTTTCTCGGCTTCCCTTCTTTCTCCCGCAAAGGCAATCCATGTCCCCCATCCACGATGTCGACGTTCTTCTATTGCTCGCCACGGCGCTCGCCGCCAAGCGGCGGCCTGCCGAGTCCGCCGAAATCGTGGCGGCCATCGATCTGATCCAGGGCAATATCCCCAATGAAGAAAAGCTAGCCGAAGCCTTCGGCCGCCTGGGGGCCGCCGGCCTGTTGGCGGAAGCCGAAGGAGGCGTCGCCCTGACCGAGGCGGCGGAAAAATTGATCGAAATCCTGCCCCGCAAGGGCGACCACGCCCAGCGCCTTTTCGAATTGAAGGGCCTGCTTGGCGCCTACCAGCCGGCGGGGGAGGGCGCTCCCATCGCCATCGGCGCGGAGCAACTGCGGGCCGCCATCCTGGCCCACCGCGCCGCCGCGGCCGGGGCGGGCAAGAACCTGCTGGTGCCCAAGCCGAAGCCTGAAGCCGGCCAGGCCCGTCCCGGGCAGCGCCAGCGCAAGCCCATTTCCAAGTCCAAGCCGCGCAAGCGCTGAGCGCCGCGGACAGGACCGCCATGCAGAACGAACACTTCATCCCCGGCAAGGACGCCTCCCTCGAACACTCCATCGCCTCCATGCAGGCCAAGCTCGCCGCCCGGGGCTTCGAGGTCGAGGAATGCTCCTGGCTCAACCCGGTGGACAACGTCTGGTCGGTGCATGTGCGCAACCGCGACTGCCACCTGATGTTCACCAATGGCAAGGGCGCCACCAAGCTTGCTGCCCACGCTAGCGCCCTCGGGGAATTCTTCGAGCGCCTGTCCTGCAATTACTTCTGGAACCACTATTACCTGGGCGATGCCGTAGCCACCGGGGACTTCGCCCATTACCCGCGGGAACGCTGGTTCGCCCTGGGCGACGACGGCACCTGGCCGGAGGGGCTCCTGACCCCGGGACTGCAGGCCTTCTACAACCCCGAGGGCAGCATCCCCGCCGAGGCCCTGGTGGACATGAACACCGGCGACTACGAGCGGGGCATCTGCGCCATCCCCTATATCCGCCAGCGGGACGGGGCCGAGGTCTTTTTCCCGGTCAATATCATCGGCAACCTCTACGTCAGCAACGGCATGTCCGCCGGCAACACCCGGAACGAGGCCCGGGCCCAGGCGCTGTCCGAAATCCTGGAACGCTACGTCAAGTTCAAGGTGCTGGCCGAAGGCCTTTGCCTGCCGGACGTTCCGGAGGATGTGATCGCCCGCTACCCGGCCATCGCCGCCGGCATCCAGGGCCTGCGGGACGCCGGCTTCGGCATCCTGGTGAAGGACGCCTCCCTGGGCGGCAGCTACCCGGTCATGTGCGTGACCATGCTCAACCCCCACGACCAGGGCGTGTTTGCGAGCTTCGGCGCCCATCCCCGCTTCGAGATCGCCCTGGAGCGGGCCCTTACCGAATTGCTCCAGGGCCGTGCCCTGGAAGCCCTCGACGGCTTCCCGGCCCCCGGCTTCGACCTGGAGGAGGTGGCCAGCGCCCCCAATATCGAGATCCACTTCGTGGACTCCAGCGGCCTCGTCCATTGGAACTTCTTCCACGAAGCCGCCGACTTCCAGTTTTCCGACTGGAATTTCAGCACCACCACCGCCGACGACTACGCCTGGCTGTGCGAGCGCATCCACGCCGACGGCCATGACATCTACGTGGCCGATTTCGAGCACCTGGGCGTTTATGCCTGCCGAATCCTGGTTCCGGGCATGTCCGAGATCTACCCGGTGGACGACCTGGAGTGGGAGAACAACAGCAACGGCGCGGTCGTCCGCCCGGCCATCCTGCACCTGGCCCACCTGGACGACGAGGAATGCAGCCAGCTCCTCGACACCCTCAACGAAATGAACCTGGCCGACGAGCGGCCGGTCGCCGCCCTCATCGGCCTCGCCCCGGACCCCGATTCCCTGTGGGCGGACCTGCGGATCGGCGAGCTGAAGACCCTGCTGGCCCTGGCCATCGGCGATACCGAAGCCATCCTGGAAGGCTGCGAATGGGTACGCCAGTTCGACCAGATCGACGCCGGCCGTCGCCGCACCTACCAGTGCATCGCCACCCTGCTCACCCTGGAGGAGCCCGACGCCTACGAGGCCGCCCTGGTCAGCCTGTACGGCGACGAAACCCTGGACATGGCCGCCGACCTGATCGACGGCGAAGTCCGCTTCTTCGGCATCCAATCGCCGGGGTTCGCCCTCCACGGCTGCGAGCTGCACCAGCGCCTTCTGGCCGAGTACGCCAAGGCCCATCCTGCCGAAACCCTGGCCACGGCCTGAAAGCTCACGATGATCATCCTCAGAAACGTCACCCTGCGCCGGGGCTCCAAGGTCCTGCTGGACAAGGCCTCCGTCACCATCAACCCCGGCGAGCGGGTCGGCCTGGTCGGGCGCAACGGCGCCGGCAAATCGACCCTGTTCGCGCTCCTCAACGGCAGCCTGCACGAGGACGGCGGCGATTACACCATCCCCAGCCAGTGGCGCATGGCCCAGGTGGCCCAGGACATGCCGGAGACGGAACAGGGTGCGACCGATTTCGTCATCGACGGCGACACCGCCCTCCTCGCCGCCCGCAACGAGGTGTTCGAGGCGGAAGCCAGCGACGACGGCATGCGCATGGCCGAGGCCTACATGGCCTTGAACGACGCCGGCGAGCACGACGCCATCGCCCGCGCCCAGGCCCTGATCCTGGGCCTCGGCTTCAAGGTTTCGGAGCTGGATAACCCGGTGAGCAGCTTTTCCGGCGGCTGGCGGATGCGCTTGCAACTGGCCCGGGCGCTGATGTGCCCCTCGGACATCCTGCTTCTGGACGAACCCACCAACCACCTGGACCTGGACGCCATG
>JBLNBI010000149.1:0-3542 GCA_050259815.1 Actinomycetota bacterium
TCGGCGGACTGCTCCGGATGGGCCAGGACCCGGGTGTCGTCGATGCGCACGTTGCGGAACTGGCAGGCCAGGGTACGGGTGCCTTCCAGGGCCGTGAAATGGGCGCCATCCACCAGCTTGAAGCCGGGCTGGTCGCACTTCACCACGAAGAACACTAGGCGGCCGTCCCCATCCACCGGGCAGCCGGTGACGAAAATGTGGTCCTCTCCCAGGTTGGAAACCCAGGGCAGGGTGCCATTCACCTCGTAGCCGCCATCCACCCGGCGGGCGGTGAGCAGGAAGCGCTCGATCTCGCAGCAGGATTTGAAGGTGTTGGAGAGGCCCGTTGCCCCGAGTTGCCGGCCGCTGGCCAGGCCAGGCAGCCATTCGGCCTTGGTGACTGGGTTGTCGGAGAGCTGGATGTAGCGGGCGCAGGCGGTCTGGCACCAGTGGGTGAAGGCGGTGGACAGGCAGGTTTCGCCCACCTTCGCCATGGTGGCGATGGCGTCGCCAATGCCCTTGCCACTGCCGCCATATTCGGTGGAAACCACCCCGGCGAAGCCGCCGAGGCCCCCCAGGGCGCGGAGGAAGTCTTCCGGATAGGCGCCTTCCAGGTCGATGGCGGTGACCCGGGGCGCCAGTTCCCGGACGATCAGGGCGTCGATGGAGGTCTCATGGTCGAGGGTAGGGGCAGCGGTCATGGCGGTTTCCTTATGAAAGTGGGTCAGGCGCCGCTCCAGCGCCGGTGGGCTTGGCGGGCGAGCCAGTCGAGGGCGAAGCCGAGGAGGCCGATGAGCAGCACGGTGGCCATCAGCTCCCCGTAGGCCATGCGGTCCCGGGTGTCGAGGATGAAGTAGCCGAGGCCGGCATTGACCCCCAGCATCTCGGCCGGCACCAGCACCACCCAGATGAGGCCGATGGCCAGCCGGATGCCGGTGAGGAGATGGGCGGCGATGGCCGGGACGGTGACCCGCCATAGCCGCTCCAGCCGGTTCGCCCCTAGGCTGTCGGCCAGGGTCAGCCACTGGGGATCGATGGCCTGGATGCCGGAGGCCACGTTCAGCACGATGGGCCAGACGGCGGCGAAGGCGATGAGGAACACCACCGGCGCCTCGCCCACTCCCAGGGCCATGACGGCCAGCGGCATCCAGGACAGCGGCGAGATCATGCGTAGAAATTGGAAGGTGGCGGAGGTGAGCCGGCTGAAGGCGGGCGAGCTACCGGCCAGCAGTCCAAGGGGCACGCCGGCCAGAAGGGCGAAGAAGAGGCCAAGGCCGACCCGTTGCAGACTGTAGCGCCCGTGGCGCCAGATATCCTCGCCCCGCAGCAGTTCGCCCAATGCCTGCCAGGTGTTTTCCGGGGAGAAGCGGGACGCCATCAGGGAATCCCGCCCCAGGCCATGGACGGCCGTCCACCACAAGCCCACGGCCAGGGCCAGGCCGAGGGTCGGCCAGGCCAGGCGGCGGAGGGGCATCAACGGGGAGAGGCTACGGCTCACGGGCATGGGTCAGGCGACGATGGTCTCGCTGCGGGTGAATTTCTCCGGCAGGCCGAAGGCCTTCAGGCCGCCGACTGCGGCGATGGCCTTGCGGACGAAACGGTCATCCACCAGGTCCCGGGCCACGAAGGCGGGGTCCAGGCCGGCCAGGAAGCGGTTGTCCCCCTCCACCTGGGTGTTCTTCAGGATTTTCACCAGTTGTTCGGTGTAGGAGGGGAAGGGGTAGGGCTGGTAGTCGATGCGGGCCTCCTGCCACTCGCCGTGGCGGATGGCGCCTTCCCGGGCGTACTGCTGGTCCCGCTCGGCGTTGGGCACCAGGACCCGCTCCAGCACCGCGGGCGGGAAGGGCGTGTACTTGCCCGGGGCATCCTTGGAGAGGAGTTGGGCGCCTTCCTTGCGGTTGTCCCGCAGCCAGTGCTGGGCATTGACCACCGCATTGACCACCTTCTGGGACCATTCCGGGCGCTCATTCAGGTCCCGCTCGTGCATGGTTAGTACGCAGCAGGCGTGGTCCCGCCACACGTCGCCGGTGAAGCGCAGCACCCGGCCGATGCCGTTGGTCTCGGCGGCGGCGTTGAAGGGCTCGGCGACGATGAAGCCGGCGATGGCCCCGTTGGCCAGGGCCGGCCCCATGTCCGGCGGCGCCATGATGGACAGGGCCACCTCGTTGGGCTTGAGGCTGTCGGCGGGCTTGGTGACCACGGTGAGGCCGTTCTCCCGCAGCAGGTGCTGGAGCACCACGTTATGGATGGAATACCAGAAGGGCACGGCCACCTTCTTGCCGCCCAGATCCTTGATGCTGTGGATATTGGGGGCCACGGTGAGGGCTGAGCCGGAGGTATGGTTCCAGGCCACCACCTTGGCCGGGAACTTGCTGCCGTAGCGGGCCCAGACGGTCATGGGGGAGAGGAGGTGCACCACATTCACCTGGCCGGCCATGAAGGCCTCCACGATCTGGGCCCAGGAGCGGAACAGCCGGGGCGCCTCCACCTTGAGGCCCTGCTGCTCGAAAAGCTGGCGGGCATGGGCCACCAGCAGGGGGGAAGCGTCGGTGATGGGCAGGTAGCCGATGCGCACCGGCTCGTCGGCGGCAGCGGCCCGCACCAGTCCGGGCAGGGCGACGGCGCCGGTCAGGAGGGCGGAGAGGCGCAGGAAATCGCGCCGGGAAATGGGCAAATCTTCGGCCAGGTGTTCGAGTTGCTTGTCGTTCATGGGGGACCTCACAGGGTGGGGAACCAGGCAGGGGCCGGGTCGGACAGGGAATTCAGGATCTCTTCGCGCATGGCGTTCAGTGCAGGGGAGCGGTGCTGCCGGGGCGCCCGGCCGTCCGGGCGCCATTCCCCCACGATGCGGGCCGGGGAACCGGCCAGGAGCAGCACCCGGTCGCCGATGCGCAGGGCCTCGTCAATGTCGTGGGTGACCAGCAGGGCGGCGCTCCGGTGGCGGTGGGCCAGGTCGAGGAGAAGGTCCTGCATGGATTCCCGGGTGACGGCGTCGAGGGCGGAAAAGGGCTCGTCCAGGTAAATGATCTCCGGCTCCCGGGCCAGCGCCCGGGCCAAGGCCACCCGCTGGGCCATGCCGCCGGAGAGGGCGGCGGGGCGCTTTTCGGCTTGGTCGGCGAGGCCCACCTGCTCCAGGGCGCGGAGGATGCGGTCCTGCCGTTCCGCCTTCGATTCCCGGGGGCGGCAGGCGAAATCGAGGCCGAAACCGGCGTTCTCGGCCACCGTCAGCCAGGGCAGCAGGGACGGTGACTGGAAGACGACGCTCGCCTTGGCAGCCCGGTCCCGGTCCGCCGTGCCATCGACCGTCACCTCGCCGGCGGTGGGCTCGGCCAGGCCCGCCAGAAGACGCAGCAGGGTGGACTTGCCGCAGCCGGAGGCGCCGATCAGGCAGACGATCTCCCGGCGGGCGATGGTTAAATCCACCTGGTCGAACACGGGCTGGCGGCCGTAGGAAAACGCCAGTTGGCGTGCGGCCAGCAGGACGTTTTCCGTCGCCATGGTCAGGCCTTGGGCTGCCAGCGGTAGGCGGCCAGTTCCGGGTTCAGCTCGGTGCCGGCCAGGGA
>JBLNBI010000150.1:0-14308 GCA_050259815.1 Actinomycetota bacterium
CGGCCTGGAGCTTCTTCAGCCCCCAGCCCCGCTCGCCCACGGCAAGCCCCGCCTCCACGGCGGCGATGGCGCAGGCGGCCACCAGGGCAAGGAGCGCCGGGGCCAGAAGCCAGCTGACGGCGTCGTGGAGCCAGGAGAGGGAAACGAGTTCGGTCATGGGGTTCTCCGGAAATCGGGGGAACGCCGGCCCCATAGGAGGCCGGACAGGAAAAGGAGGGGCAGGGCCGCCAGCCAGCCGTAGGAAACGGGCGACACAGGGGCCTCGACAGGGTTCAATTCATAGTAGCGGGGCTGGGCTTCCGCCTCGGCGGGCGGCACCAGGGCGGCGGCCTGCTCGGCGATGGACGAGCGCACCGGCCCCCTGGCCGCGACGGGAGCGGCATAGGCCGGGAGGTTCTCCCCCCGGGCCCGGGCCAGGGTCACCCCGAGGGCTTGGGCGTCGGCGGCCTCCAGCCTGGGAGTCAGCCACTCCCACATGGGGTGGTTGGGAGACGTATGGCCGCTGCCGGGCAGGCCGTTCCTGGCCACCAGCCGGGCCAGTTCGCCCCCCAGGCGCTTGATGGTGGCCTCATCGGTCTTCCAGAAACCCTTTTCGGCGGCCACCATGAAGATGGCCAGCATGTGGGCCTTGACGTGGGCGTTGTTGCCCTCGGCCAGGAACTTGGGCAGCCCCAGGTGGTGGCTGTCGTCGAAATAGACCTTCTTCACCTCGTCCCAGGCCCAGTTCTGGACCAGGTCGGGGCGGGTCACCTGCCAGCCCCACAGGTTTTCCAGGAATTCCTGGCCCATGGTGCGGGCGCCGGCGTAGCCGTGGCCCATGAGGGGCTTGAGCCAGGCCGGGTTGAGGTAGCGGCCCCGCAATTCGGACAGGAGGGCCGTCGCCAGGGGTTCCACCGAGGCCTTGCCCGGGTCGGCGTGCTGGAGGATGAGGCCCTCGGGCCGGCGGCCGGTGAGGTTTTCCACCGCCAGGGACAGGCCGCCCAGGTAGTCGAAGGCGTCGTTGTTGTCCAGAAGCCCGTAGAGATTGCTGGCCCGGCCGTGATAGGTACGCTCCACGTCCATCAGGGCCGTATCGAAGGCGGCGTGGGCGGCTTCCCCGCTGGCCTCCAGGCCGTAGGCGTGGCCCATGCGGTTCAGGTAGGCCTTGCCGATTTCCTGGCGCTCCCGCCAGGCGCCGGAACGCTCGGAGAGGCGGTTCACCCCCGCCCCGTAAGCCCCGGGAGCATCGCCGAAGATGCGGAGCGCCGCGTCCCGGCCGGCGTCGGCCAGGGGCGTGCCCTTGGCAGCCAGGGCGGCGACCCGCTTCTGCCATGCGGCGGCGAGACCCGTGACCGGCTCTCGGCCCCACTCCACCTTGCCCAGGGGGGCCAGGGCGGCGGCGAGGGCGTCCTTCAGGTCGGGGCGCTGCTCGGCCAGGGTGGCGGCGGAGGCGGCCAGGGCTTGGCGGCCGGCCCGGTCGATGAGGTGCAGAAGCCCCGGGTAGAGATCCCGGAACAGGCCGGAGGTGGTGACCACCACGTCCCGCCGCTGGGCGCCGGGCAGGAGGCGCACGTCGGTGACGATGCCCCGGGCGTTCCAGACCGGTTCCACCCCCATGAGGACCAGGGTGAAGGCCACCATGACGCCCTCGTCCCGGACGGCGTCGGAGGCCCAGAGGATGACGGCTTCACTGCCCGGGGCATCCCGGCGGGAACCGGCCAGGGCCTTGTCCTTGAGGCTGAGGGCGAGCTTGTAGCCCAGCCGCGTCGGGAGGATGTCCCCGTCCACCGCATGGAAGTTGCGGCCGGTGGGCAGGGCCTCGGGGGAGCGCAGGGGGTCGTTGCCCTTGCCCGGTGGCACGAAGCGGCCGGAAAGGCCGGCCAGCAGCCCGGCCATTTCCAGGCGCGGGGAATCGGCCAGCTTTTTCGCCACCGCCGGGTCGTCGATGCCGCCCTTCTTCATGGAGTCCAGCATGAGTTCCAGGGACTCCGCCTTCCAGGCCTTGCCGAAGATGTGGAGGCCGTAGGGCATGAACTTTTCCTGGAGCTTGGTCAGGTAGTGGCCGACCTCGTGGGCCAGGAGGTCGTCGTCGGCCCCGTCGAAGCCGATACCCCGGACCTGGAGCACGTCGGCCATGGAGGCCTCCAGTTCGGTCTTGAGGTTCAGGGCCGCCACCTGTTCCCGCATGGTGTGGGCGGCCTGGGCCTTGAGGCTCTCGGAGGAGGCCGACTCGTAGCTCTCCACCACCTGCCGCAGTTGCAGGAGCTGGTCGTAGAGAGGCGTGGCGGCGAGCGGCGGAGTCAGGTGGTCCACCATCACGGCAAGGCCCCGGCGCTTGGCCTGGATGCCCTCCCCCACCCCGTCCACGATGTAGGGGTAGATGCCCGGCAGGTCGGAAGCGATGAGGCTCGGGTAGTCGTCGGCGGTGAGGCCCACCGCCTTGCCCGGCAGGAATTCGTAGGTGGAATGGCGGCCTACGTGGACCACGGCGTCGGCCTTGAAGTCGTCCCGCAGCCAGTGGTAGAAGGCCAGGAACTGGTGAGGCGGCGGCACACTGGTGTTGGCGTGGAGCAGTTCCTCGTCCACTTCCCAGCCCCGGGGCGGCTGGGGGCCGATGAAGACGTTGCCGAAGCGCATCCCCGGCACCAGGAGCCGCTCCCCTTCCACCATCACCTTGCCCGGCGTCGGGCCCCAGCCCCGCAGGCCTTCGATCCTCAGGGCGACGATGCGGTCCTTGAGGCCGCCCAGATTGGCGCAGCTTGCCTTCGGCTTGTCCGCCAGGCAGGCGGCGTAGCCCTCCTCCAGGCGCTTCAGGAGCCGGATGGCGTCCAGGCGGCGGGGATGGTCGGCTCCCTCGGCAAGGTGGTGGAGTTCCCGCAGGCCGCTTTCCACCTTCTTGCGACCCAGGGCCCGCTCCCCGGCCCGTTCGGCTTCCAGAACCTCGGCGTGGAGGCGGCCCAGGGGGCCTTCCACCATCTCGCCCTGGACCCGGGCCGGCAGGGTCCGGAACCAGCGGCCGTAGGCGGCCTGGGGCACTCCATCCACCTCCCGGGCCAGGTCCCGCAGGGCCTGGCGGTCCTCGGGCAGGTTCACGCCCCGGTGCATGATGCGCTCCAGCAGGGCCTCGGGGGTCGGCGGCAACTCACCCACCGTGTAGCCGGCCGCCTTCATCTCCCGGAGGATGTGGAGCAGCGACGCCGGCACGTCCAGGTTGTCGGCGCCGATGTTCTGCCGCCCCGGCGGGTGGTTGTAATAGACCAGGGCCACCTTCTTGTCCCGGTTGGGTATCTGCTGGAGGGCCATCCAGCGGGACACCCGGGCGGTAAGGCGGTCGATCTCCTCGGCCAGGGCCACCGGCGGGCGGGTCTCGATGCCGGTGAGCCGGTCAGCCACGGCCTTGCCCAGGGCGGAAACCACGATGGGCTGGCCGCTGCCCTGCAATTCCGGCAGGGCGACCCGGTACTGCACCGAATCGGGGGGGAGGCCGTCCGGTGACAGGCGCCATTGCAGGACGCTGCGGTCGGTGAGGCGGATGGCCTTGAAGACCGGTACATCCAGGCGCTCCAGGGCGGCGGTCACTGCCTCCCGGCCTTCCGCTGCTCCCACCACGAAGTCCTGGAGCACCACCAGGGCGGCCGGGCGGGCCGGGGCGATGAGTTCGGGGAGCCGTTCCAGGGCGTCCCGGGAGGTGCTGCCCCAGCGGGTGAGGACCTCCACGCAGGGCAGGCCCCGGTGCCGGGCCGCGGCACAGATCGATTCCGCCGCGCCGCCGTCCATGTTGGCTAGGTCCAGCACCACCAGGGTCGGGGCCGCCTTCAGTCCCAGGGACGGGCCCTGGCCCCAGGCGGCCCCATCGGCCAGTTCCTTGCCGGCCACCCGCAGGCGCAATGAGGATTCCGGCTTGGGCACCGGCAGGGCCGTCTTGGGATCAAGGATATGGGCGAAGAGCTGGGCAGTGTTCTCCGCGCCCCAAGCCTGCCAGGTCTGCCGGGCGGCGAGCCAGCCCCGGGCGACGGGGTGGGCCCGGGCGGCGGCCAGGGCTTCCGGGGGGGGATTTTCCAGGGCCAGCTGGCGCAGGGTTTCCGCCGGGAAATCGGACAGGCTGCGGCCCGCCTCCCGGCTCATCAGGTTCAGGCTGGCCTCGCCGTTCATGGCCAGGATGCGGGCCTGGCTCCTGACGTGGCGAGGCAGGGCCTCCTTCAGGCGGCGTGCCGGGTCGCCGAAGACGGAAACCGCCAGCACGGTATCGGCGCCGGAAAGCCACTGGCCGAGCTGGCGGTCGTTGGCGGCCATGACCTGGGCCGGGGTGCGCAGCAGGATGCGGTCCCCGGGATGGGACGCCAGGTGGCGGCGGGCGGCCTCGATGGCCGTGGGCGCGGCCCGCTCGGTGACGACGCCGAAGAGGGTGGCCGCCGTGACCAGGGACGGCAAGGCCGCGGCAAGTAACAGGGCCGCCAGGCGACGCATCGGAAAGAGCTTTAGAACTCGACGCCGGGCATGGCCTTCACGCCGGCCTGGAAGGCATGCTTCACCATGCCGATTTCGCTCACGGTATCGGCTGCCTCGATCAGGGCGGGCGGCGCGCCGCGGCCGGTGGCCACCAGGTGCTGCATGGCCGGCCGGGCGGCAAAGGCGGCGAGGACTTCTTCCAGATCCAGCCAGCCGTATTTGAAGGCGTAGGTGATCTCATCGAGGACCACCAGCCCGACCGTCGGATCGGCGAGATAGGCCTTGGCGGTTGCCCAGGCGGCCCGGGCGGCGGCGGCATCCCGCTCCCGATCCTGGGTCTCCCAGGTGAAGCCTTCCCCCATGACGTGCCAGGAAACGGCGGGGTCCCGCCGGAAATAGGCCTCTTCGCCGGTATCGGACCGGCTCTTCACGAACTGCACCACCGCCACCTTCAAGCCGTGGCCCAGGGCCCGGGCCACCAGGCCGAAGGCGGCAGAACTCTTGCCCTTGCCGGTGCCGGTATGAACCAGCAGGACACCCCGCTCGGCCTGGGCGGCGGCGATCTTGTCGTCGATGATGGCCTTCTTCCGCTCCATGCGGGAGTGGTGGCGTGCGTCGCGGTCTTCCATTAAAAACTCCTAGGCGGGAATGAACCAGCGCCGGCCGTCGGCGTGGATCTCGGTCAGGGGATGGGCGTAGAGGCGGCCGAGGGTAGCAGCGTCGATGACCTCCTCGCTGGATCCCAGCACATGGCTGCCGTCGCCGAACAGCAGCAGGGCCCGCTGGCAGTAGCGGGCAGCCAGGCCGGGATCGTGGAGCACCATGAGCCAGCCCACCTTAGCTTCCCGGGCACGGGCGGCGAAGAGATCGAGGACGGCGATCTGGTGGTTGAGGTCGAGGTGGGTAAGGGGCTCGTCCGCCAGGCACAGGGGCGCCTCTTGGGTGAGCAGGGTGGCGATGGCCAGGCGCTGGCGCTCGCCGCCGGACAGGGTATGGACCTGGCGCGCCTCGAAGCCGGCCAGGCCCACCGCCGCCAGGTTTTCCCGGGCGATGGCCTCGTCCTTGTCCGATTCCCAGTCCCAGCGCCCCAGGTGGGGATGGCGGCCGGCGAGAGCCGTCTCCAGGACGGTGGCGGCGAAGGCGTCATCCCGGTTCTGGCCGAGCCAGCCCCGGCGCTTGGCGCTCTCCCGGGGGCCGAGGGCGCCGTAGCTTGCCCCGCCCAGCAGCACCTCTCCGGCGTCGGCGGGACGCAGGCCAGCCAGGACGGAGAGCAGGGTGGACTTGCCGGCGCCGTTGCGGCCCAGCACCGCCAGGCATTCCCCGGGATGGAGCGCCAGGTCCACGCCGGAACAGACGTCCCGGCCGCCGACGGCGACCCGCAGGCCGCGGGTTTCCAGGATGGGGGCCGTCATCGCGGATGCCTCGACAGCAGGAAGAGGAAGACCGGCACCCCGATGAGCGCGGTCAGCACCCCCACCGGCAACTGCTGGGGCGCCACCACGGTACGGGCCAGGGTATCGGCCAGGACCAGCAGGCTCCCCCCCGCCAGGGCCGAGGCGGGGAGGAGCAGCCGCTGATCGTTGCCGGTCGCCAGGCGCACCAGGTGGGGCACGATGAGGCCGATGAAGCCGATGGAGCCGGCCGTGGTGACGGCCAGGGCGGTGGCCAGGGAGGCCACGGCGTAGACCAGCCGCCGCAGCCGGGGAACCGCCACGCCCAGGGCCTGGGCGGTGTCGGCGCCCCGGGCCAGGAGGTTCAGTTCCCGGGCGAAGGGCAGGACGGCGAACAGGGCGAGGACCAGGAGAGCCAGGGTCCAGCGCACGTTCCCCGCCTGGGCGAGGTCGCCCATGAGCCAGAACAGCATGCCCCGCAGCTTGTGCTCCGGGGCGATGGAAAGCATGAGGGCCACCAGGGCGCCGCAACCGGCGGCGACGATGACCCCGGTAAGAAGGAGGCGGGTCTGGGTCCAGCTGCCGTCCCCGTGGGCCAAACCGAAGACGAGCAGCATGGCGCCCATGGCGCCGGCGAAGGCCAGTCCATCGATCCCCAGGGCCGGGAGACCGATGAGAATGGCCAGCAGCGCCCCCACCCCCGCCCCGCCGGAAATCCCCAGCACGTAGGGATCGGCCAGGGGATTCCTGAGCAGCACCTGCATCAGCGCACCGGCCAGGGCCAGGAGTCCGCCGCAGGCGAATCCGGCCAGGGCCCGGGGCAGGCGCAGGTTAAGGACCACTTCGCCGCCCAGGTCGCTGCCGTCGCCCATCAGGGCCTTGAGGACGTCGGCAGGAGGGATGGCGACGCTTCCCGCCATCAGCGCCAGGACCAGGCTCGCTCCTGCGCCAAGGGCGAGGAGGACGAGAACGGTCAGGACGCGGCGGCGGGAGGACATGGGTGCTTACTTGGGCTGGTAGCGGACGCCGACGAAGACGTTGGCGCCGAGGACGCCGTAGTCCTTGGTCACCTCGTAATGCTTGTCGAGGAGGTTATTGACCCGGGCAAAGAGCTGCCAATCCTTGTCGAAGCGCCAGGCGGCGTTCAGGTTAACCAGGGCATATCCGCCCAGATGCTGGGTATTGGCAGCGTCGTTGTAACGGCTTCCGACGCCCTGGATTTCGGCGCCGGCGCTCCATGGGCCGGCGGCGTAATCCGCGCCGATCACCCCGGTCTGGCGGGCACGACGGATCAGTTCCTTGTCGGTGGTCACGTCGCGGGGATCCTTGAAGTCGGCAGTAGCCCGCCAGGTCAGGTTGCCCGTGCGGATGCGGTAGTCGCCGGTCACCCCGGTGATGCGCGCCTTGCCCACGTTGAAGGGAGTGTAGAAGAAGGACCCGACGGGGGACTCCTGCCACTGGATCAGGTTGGTGACTTCGGTCTGGTACAGGGTGACGGAAGCCTGCTGGCGGCTGCTTTCATGGAGCAGGCCGACTTCCTTGCTGCGGGAGCTTTCCGCCTTGAGATTGGGGTTGCCCACGCCGACAAAGGGCGTATTCGGGAAGTAGAGATCGTTGAAGGACGGCGCCTTGTAGGCGGTGCCGAAGGAGCCCTGGGCACGCCAGGTCTCGGTCAGCTGGTAGCCGTAGGCCACCGACCCGGTGTTCTTGCCTTCGGAAGCCGAATTGTCGTCCCGGCGCACATTGACCTGCCAGCGATGGGCGCCGACATTGGCCGTCCAGCCGGCCAGGGCGGAACGGATGGTGCGCTCGTGGAGGGTGTAGGTCTGGGAGGCATCGACCTGCTGGTGCAGGTACTCGAAGGCCAGCAGGGCCCGGCCCAGGGGCAGGTTGATGTCGTTCTGCCAGGAGGCCTGGTCGCTGTCGGTCCGGGCGAAGCTCGCCTTGGCGTGATCGGTGTAATAGGCCGAGTCGTCGGTGCCCCGGCCAACGCGCAGGGTGCTGGTCCAGGCCGGCAGGAAGCGGTCGCGGACGTAGGCGCTGTAGCCGGAAACGATATTGGTGTTGCGGTAGTCCTTGCGGGCGGCAGCGGCGGTGAATCCGGTGTCGTAGAGATTGGTGCCGTCGCTGTAGAAGGCATTGGCCCCGACTTCATGCCCCGGGGCGAATTTGTAGGCCAGGCTGCCGCTTCCGGCGGTATTCCGGAAGCCGTCATTGTCCCGGTTGTAGGCCCGGGCCTTGGTATTGCCGATATTGGAAATACCCTCGACGCTGTCCTGGGAGACGCTGGCGCTGTAGCGCCACTCTTCAGTACTGCCGCCGATGCCGGCCGCCAGCCGGCTCGTGCCGTAGCTGCCATAGCCGGCTTCCAGCCAGGGCTTGGCGGGACCGTCCTCCCGGCGGGTGAATATCTGGATGACGCCACCGATGGCTTCCGAGCCATAGAGGGCGGACGCCGGGCCGCGCAGGATTTCGATGCGCTCGATCTGGGCCAGGGGAATGCGGTTGAGGGAAGTGGCGCCCAGGGTGGCCGAATTGAGGCGGATGCCATCCACCAGCACCAGGGTGTGATCGGAGTTGGCGCCGCGGATGAAGACGTTGGCGGTGCTGCCGGGGCCGCCGGTGGCGGTGGCTTCCATCCCCGGCTGGCGGGCCAGGAGTTCGGTCAGGGTGGTCTGGCCGGCAGCTTCGATCTGTTCGCGCTCGACGACGGTCACATCGTTTACGAGTTCGTTGGCCCGTGTGGGCTGACGGGTGGCGGTGACGACGACCGCTGGGAGATCTTCGGCAGCGAAGGCGATGGAGCCGGCCTGGCCGGCGAGCAGCAGCACGGCGGCTGCGACAGGCTTGATTTGCGGATGCATTGTGGTCCCCTTTCCGGCCCGCGTCCCCGCATGCCGGAAGTGCTTTTTTGGAATCGAAATACCTGGGGAGAAATGCGGATCGGAGAACCGGCACCGCACCCCCGCGGCACTTCAGCTTGGCGTGCAAGGCCGGTATCCGGGCTCGCAAGTCTTGACGTACCGCCTTCCCGGGCTTGTCGCCCAGTGGCATCGTGGTACGCCCGCACTTGCTTACCGTTGCGGGGGCAGCAGCGGCATTGCATCCTTTCAAGGACGCGCACCGCTTTCCCGTTTAACCGCGGCTGGAGAAACCGTCCGCGGCACCTGACACGGCGCGCATTGTACTACGGACCCGGCAACCCGCCAAAAAATGGGGAGTCCACCGGCGATAAACTACTTTGAGAACACGACCTTAGTCCTTGACCGCATTTCCTTTGTCCCTCTATAGTTCGGGCCATGGATACGGAACTTGAAGCGCTGGAAGCCAAGATCGAGCAGGTGGTCACCCTGGTCCACCAGCTGCGCGCGGAGAACGAGACGCTGCGCAGCCAGGTCGCCGCGGCCGAGGCCGAGCGCGAGCAGTTGCGGCAGAACATGACTGCGGCCCGGGAGCGGCTGGAAGGTCTGTTGGAAAAACTCCCCGAAGAAGCCTGATAAATGAACGCCGAAACCAATTTCCTCGACGTCAAGATCATGGGCCGCGAATACCGGGTCGCCTGCACCGCGGAAGAGCGGGATGGCCTCCTGGCCGCCGTCGCCCTGGTTGACGGCAAGATGCGTGAAATCGCCCAGCGCACCCGCAATACCGTGGCCGAGCGGGTGGCCGTCATGGCGGCCTTGAACATCGCCCACGACCACCTTGCCGGCGGCAAGGGCGGGGTCGAAATCGAGGGCGACAAAGGTGTTGCCAACGCCGGCGCGAAGCGTAGAATCATCGACATGGAAACACGGCTTTCCGCCGTGTTGGGGTCGCAGCAGGAACTGAGCCTTTAAGGCAACCTGCCTCCCGGCCCCGATCCACCGGTTGTCCCCTGCGGTGTTCGTCAAGGCCATAAATTCCTTGAACCAATGCTTGCGTGGCATCGGCTGCAGACCAACACGCCGCTGTTGTGAGCGCCTCTTGACAGGCGCTCCTGATGCGGCAGGAAAGCGGCCACTCTGAACTCCGGTTCAGGATGCCGGCCTAACGGCACTCGCGGGGGCCATTAATGAAAAGGCCTGGCAGTGGAAACTGCCAGGCCTTTGCTTTTCCGGAAAACCGGCTTACTTGGCCTTGCCGGCCGCGCCCTGATTGACCATGTAGATCACCGCCGCCTTCATGTCGGCGTCGCTCAGGTTGGCCATGCCGGCGCGGGCGGGCATGGCGTTGTGGCCGCGGATGGCGGACTTGACCAGGTTTTCCACCCCGCCCTGGAGGCGCGGTTTCCAGGCGTCCATGTCGCCGACCTTGGGCGCGCCGTCCTTGCCGCTGGCGTGGCAGTCCTGGCAGCGCTCCTGGACCAGTTGCTCGCCGGTCTTGTGCTGCTTGGTGTTGTAGGGCTTGTTGGGTTCGGCCGCGGCACCGCCGCTGACCATGTAGGCCACGGCACGGCTGACTTCCAGGTCGGTCAGGGAACCCTGGCCGCCGTGGGCGGGCATCTTGCGGACGCCGGTGATGGCGTTCTCGGTCAGGTTGCCCAGGCCGACGGAGGCACGCTTGGACCAGTCGGCCCGATCGCCGATCTTGGGGGCGCCATCCTTGCCGGTGGCGTGGCAGCCGGCACAGACTTTCTCAACAACTTCCTTGCCGCTGCGGTCAGGGGTCGCGGTTGCGCCGGCAACGCCCGCGGCGCCCAGAAGGGCCAGGGCGGCGGCCACGGAAACCAGTTTCCGCCCGTGGTTTCCAGTCGTCGTTTTCTCGTTCATGATGACTTCCTTTTTTGTGTTTGATTCATAACTACCAAGCTGGAATATACACTTACCGATTACAGGGGTATATGTCATCCATCAAGAGACCCACGCAGTTTTGGCTGATGAAATCGGAGCCCGATGAGGTGTCCATCGACGACCTGGCCCGTCGGCCGGAGCAGACGGTGCCCTGGTTCGGGGTGCGGAATTACCAGGCCCGCAATTTCATGCGCGATGCCATGGCTCTCGGGGACCGGGGCTTCTTCTACCATTCGGGCTGCGCCGAGCCGGGCATCGCCGGCATCTGCGAGGTGTGTTCGGCGCCCTACCCCGACCCGACCCAATTCGACCCCGCCAGCCCCTATTTCGACCCGAAATCCCCGCCGGACAGCCCCCGCTGGCTCCTGGTGGACGTCCGCCTGGTGACGAAGAGCCGCCTGGTGCCCCTGGCGGAACTGCGCCGCCACCCGGAACTTGCTAACATGCGCGTCCTCGCCCGCGGCAACCGGCTGTCGATCACCCCCGTCAGCCCCGCGGAATGGGACTTCATCACCACCCGGTTAATGGCATGACTCTTCTTCCCTGGCTCCTGGGCTATCTGGCCCTGGGCACCTTCGCCGGCTTCCTGGCCGGCATGCTCGGCATCGGCGGCGGCCTGGTGCTGGTCCCGACCCTGGCCATGATGTTCTCCGCCCAGGGGCTGTTCCCGGCCGATGCCGTCCTGCACGTGGCCCTGGGCACCGCCATGGCGTCCATCATCTTCACGGCCCTGTCCAGCCTACGGGCCCACCACAGCCACGGCGCCGGGCTGTGGAAGGTGGTGAAGTTCATCACCCCGGGCATCCTGATCGGCACGCTGTTCGGAACCCTCATCGCCTCCCGGATACCGACCCGGCCCCTGGCGGTTTTCTTCACCTGTTTCGTCTGTCTGGTGGCGCTCCAGATGGCCATGAACCTGAAGCCCAAGGCGACCCGGCAATTGCCCGGCTCCTGGGGCGTGGGCGGCGTGGGCGTAGGGATCGGCGCCTTGTCCGCCCTGGTGGCCATCGGCGGCGGTGCCCTGACGGTGCCTTTCCTGACCTGGTGCAATGTACGGGTGCAGCAGGCGATCGGCACCTCGGCCGCCGTCGGCCTGCCCATCGCCCTGGGCGGCACGGCCGGCTACATCTTCAACGGTTGGAATGTGGCGGGATTGCCCGGCGGCAGCCTGGGCTACGTCTACTTGCCGGCCCTGGCGGTGCTGGTCCTGGGCAGCATGGCCACCGCCCCCTTCGGGGCCCGCCTTGCCCACCGCCTGCCGGTAGCGACCCTGAAGCGCATCTTCGCCGGCCTCCTGGTGGTGCTGGCCGGCAAGATGCTCTGGAACCTGATCTTCAGCGCCCCTTGAACTGGGGCTTGCGCTTCTCCAGGAAGGCCGCCAGGCCTTCCTTGTAGTCCTCGGTTTCCAGGAAGGCGAAGGAGGCGGCCTTCTCGGCCTCGCTCAGGGGCTCGCCGGTCATCAGGCGGCTGATCCACTGCTTGTGCCAACTCGCTACCAGGGGCGCACCGCCGCAGATGCGGCGGGCGGTGGCGTAGGCCTCGTCCTCCACCTGGCCATCGGACACCACCCGGGTCACGAGCCCCTTGGCATAGGCTTCGGCGGCGGCAAGGACGCGCCCTTCCAGCAGGATTTCCTTGACCACGGCCGGGCCGGCCAGGCGTAGCAGCCCTTCCATTTCCCCGGGATACATGGAGAACCCCAGGCGGTTGATGGGGGCACCGAACTTGGCGGATTCGCCGCAGATGCGCAGGTCGCACTGGCCGGCGATCTCCAGGCCGCCGCCGATGCAGGCGCCCTGGATGAGGGCAACGGTGGGATGGGGGCAATCGCCGATGGCCTTGAGGGCCTCCGCCACCTGGCCGTGGTAGTGGAGGGCCTGATCCAGGGCGGCGCGGCGGGTGATGAATTCCTCCAGGTCGCCGCCGGCCGCGAAAGCCTCGTTGCCGGCGCCGCGCAGCACCACGCAGCGGACCGTTTCGTCCGCCGACAGGCCCTTCACCGTCGCTGCCAAGGCCTCCCACATGCCCAGGTCGACGGCATTAAGCTTGCCCGGGTTGCTGAGGGTGACGGTGGCAATGGGGCCTTCCCTATATTCCTGAATCTGTCCTGCCATAGAAACTCCCTGGAAAGAGGCGTGATTATAGGGATTTCAACTTATTGACAAACGGATTTGGTGTTACGAAGTCAGAATTAATAATTACACAATTGTTTGCATAGGATAAAATCATGAACGCCGTACGCCTCCGTACGTTGGTGGCGTCGCGGTGGACACCGGTTTTCCGGTGATAACAACCATTCAGGGAGAAAACTCGAATGAGTAGCGCGATGTACGAGAGGATGCGGGCCAATCCCAAATTCCAGCAACTGGTCACCACCCGTGGCCGCTTTGCCTGGACGCTGGCCATTACCGTGTTGGTGCTTTTCTATGGCTTTGTGTTGACCGTGGCCTTCAGCCCGGCCAGCCTCGGCGAAGCCGTTTCCGAAGGTTCCATGATGACCGTGGGCGTAGCCGTCGAGCTGTTCATGTTCATCTTCTTCTGGATCCTGACCGCCGTTTACGTCCGCCGGGCCAACGGCGAATTCGACTCCCTGACCCAGGAAATCGTCAAGGAAGCCTGGAAGGAGAACAAGTAATGAAGCGCCTTCTGACCGCACTCAACCTCATCGCCTTCACCGCCCTGGCCCACGCCGGCCCCGCCGTTGAAGCCACCGAGAAGCAAGCCACCAACTGGCACGCCATCATCATGTTCTGCATCTTCGTGGCCATGACCATGGGGATCACCTACTGGGCCGCCAGCCGGACCAAGTCCACCGCCGACTTCTACACCGCCGGCGGCGGCATCACCGGCTTCCAGAACGGCCTGGCCATCGCCGGCGACTACATGTCCGCCGCCACCCTGCTGGGTCTGACCGCCATGACCTACACCCAGGGCTACGATGGCTATATCTACATGCTGGCCTTCTTCGCCGGCTGGCCGGTCATCCTGTTCCTGATGGCCGAACGCCTGCGGAACCTGGGCAAATTCACCTTCTCCGACATCACCGCTTACCGCCTCGACCAGGGCAAGGTACGCACCATGGCAGCGGTTTCCTCCCTGACCGTGGTCTGCTTCTACCTGATCGCCCAGATGGTCGGCGCCGGCCAGCTGATCAAGCTGCTGTTCGGCCTGGAGTACAACGTCGCCATCTTCGCCGTCGGCATCCTGATGATGGTCTATGTGACCTTCGGCGGCATGGTCGCCACCACCTGGGTGCAGATCATCAAGGCCTGCATGCTGCTGTGCGGCGGTACCCTGGTGATGATCCTGGCCTTCAGCCAGTTCGGCTTCTCCTTCCAGACCCTGATGGAGAAAGCCACCGCCGTCCATAAGCTCGGTCCCAAGCTCCTCTACCCGGGCAGCCTGCTGGCCGATCCGGTGACCGCCATCTCCCTGGGCCTGGGCCTCATGTTCGGTACCGCCGGCCTGCCCCACATCCTGATGCGCTTCTTCACCGTTACCGACGCCAAGGAAGCCCGCAAGTCCGTGCTCTACGCCTCCGGCTTCGTAGCCTACTTCTTCAACGTCATCTTCCTGATGGGCCTGTGCGGCATCCTGATCGTCGGCCAGAACCCCGAGTTCTTCGAGGGCGGCACCATCGGCGGCAAGCTGATCGGCGGCGGTAACATGGTCGCCATGCACCTGGCCAAGGCCGTGGGCGGCAACATGCTCCTGGGCTTC
>JBLNBI010000151.1:0-5642 GCA_050259815.1 Actinomycetota bacterium
TGAAGGTGGTGGTGGCATCCCGGCCGCCGGCGGCGAACAGGGGCGCGTTCTTCAGCACCTTGCCGACGAATTCCTGGGCGGTCTTGTCGTTACCCCCGGGCTGCTTGAGGGCCCAGGCCCAGGCGGACAGGTAGCTGTTGCGGCCGTTGCCGGTGTTCTTCGGGTGGGGCAGGATCACCTGCACCCCGGGCTTGGCCAGGTCGCTCCAGTCCTTGATGGCCAGGGGATTGCCCTTACGGACGATGAAGATCATCGCCGAGGTGTAGGGGGAAGCGTTGTTGGGGAATTTCTTGGGCCAGTCCTTGGCGACCAGGCCCTTCTCGGCCAGGAACTCCACATCATTGGCCTGGTTCATGGTCACCACATCGGCTTCCAGGCCATCGGCCACGGCCCGCACCTGCTTGCTGGAACCGCCGTGGGACTGCTTGACCTCGATGTTCTCGCCGGACTTCTGCTTCCAGTATTTCTGGAACAGGGGGTTGTAGTCCTTGAACACATCCCGGGCCACATCGTAGGAGACGTTCAGGAGAACCGCATCGGCGTGGACGGAACCGGCGAGCAAGGCAACCAGCAGGCCGGCGAAGAGTTGGGGGATTTTTTTCATGACAAGCCCTCGTTCTGGGGAGTTAGCACTTTATAGGACACAGATATAACCACAAAGACTGAATAATCATTTGTTTATTTCCTATCGAAATAACACCCATGACAACACTGGCCGGAAGACGGTCAAAAAGCTATCATCTCGCCTCTGCCAAGCCCTAGAAAAAACAAAGACATGCGCCACACCCTTCCCGTCGCCGCCCTGCTTCCTCTTATGCTCGCAGCCTGCGCCTCTTCGCCGAACGTTCCGGTCAGGGCTGTTGACCAGAGCGGCACCCTCAAGGTCCATCCCGGCCTGCTGGGCCAGCCGGTTCCGCCGGAACTGAGATCCCAGGAAATCCCCGCCCCGGCCGCCACGGAAGGCGCACCGGGTACGGCGGGCGAAACCCAGGCCACTACTGCCACCCTGAAGGACAATGAGCGCAGCGTCTATTTCGATCTGAACAGCGCCGACGTCAGGCCCGCTTCGGCTGCCGTTCTCCAGGCCCACGCCAGCCGCCTGGCCAATAACGCCAATGCCCGCATCCGGGTCGAGGGCAACGCCGACGAGCGAGGCCCCGCCGACTTCAACCGCCGGCTCGGCATGAAGCGGGCCGAGGCTGTCCGACAATTCCTGATCGCCGGCGGCGCATCGGAGAAACAGGTCAAGGCCATCAGCCGCGGCGAGTCGAACCCCAAATTCAAGGGCCACGACGAGGAGTCCTGGGCCGAGAACCGCCGCGCCGACATCATCTACGAAAAGGAATAAGGCAACGGGGCATGACTGCCATGGCGAACGGTCTGCCCCTTCCCCCCGGCCTGCGGGACCGCTACGAGGTCCGGCGGGAGATCGGCCGGGGCGCCACCGGCATCGTTTATCTCGGCACCGATGTCTATAACCGTCGGGACGTCGCCATCAAGGTGGCCCACCCGCACATCTTCCAGGACTCGGAAGAAAACGCCATCACCCGCAAGGCCTGGCTGAACGAGGTTCACCTGGCCGGCAGCCTCAAGCATCCCTACATCGTCGAGGTTTTCGACGCGGGGGTCGGTCCGGACACCGCCTGGCTGGTAATGGAGTACCTGCCCCACGGCACCCTGGAGCCCTTCGTCCGCCCGGACAATCTGCGCCCCCTCCACGAGGTGCTGGAAATCATCTACAAGTGTTCCAGTGCCCTGGACTATGCCTGTCGCAACGGTATCATCCACCGGGACGTAAAGCCGGCCAACCTGCAATACGTCGGCCCCGGGGAAGCCAAGGTCTGCGATTTCGGCGCCGCCTACTGGAGTCGCAACGATGCCACCCAGGTTCTGGACATCGGTTCCCTGGCCTATATGTCACCGGAACTGTTCCAGCAAACCATCACCCCCCAGGCGGACATCTACGCCCTGGGGGTTGTGCTCTTCCAGCTCCTCACCGGCCGCCTGCCCTTCCTGGCCGACACCCAGGGCGCCCTGATCTACGCCATCATGAACGGAGAGCGGCCCTCCCTCCTCTCCCTGCGGGCCGACTTGCCGGCCGAACTGGAAACCCTGGTGGACCGGATGCTGGCCTCCAGCCTGGAGAAGCGCCATCCCAACTGGAATGAGGTGCTCAAGGACCTGACCGTGCTGCTCCAGCGGCTGCGGGTGGATACCGCCACCCAATCCGCCGCCCCAAAAATCCGCCGGGCCGCCCACGCGGAAATCTACGACGAGCTACGCCAGCTTCCCCTTCTGAAGGAATTCAACGACGCCCAGCTCTGGGAGCTGCTACGCATCTCCCGCTGGTACCAGGTTCCTGAGGGCACAGTGCTGATTACGGAAGGAGCGGCAGCCAGTTCCTGTTATCTGCTGCTGACCGGGGAGGCGAAAGTGACCCAGCAGGGCAAGCTGATGAACTGGCTGTCGCCGGGCACCATTTTCGGGGAGCTGGCCTTCGCCACCCGCGATCCCGCCCCCCGGGCCGCCACGGTGGTCGCCGCCGGCAACGTGACCGTCGGCAAGTGGCCCTACGAGAGCCTGCGCAAGGCCTCCCCCGAGGTGCAGAACAAGATGCTGCAGATTTTCTTCCGCCTGGCGGCGGAACGCCTCAGGCAGGCGGACGAGCAGTACCTGCTCCTCTACCGGCAGCACATGAAGGCCAAGCAGGGCGGCGAATAGCCGCCCGCAACTACTTCTTGCCGGCCAGGCGGCGGAAAAAGGCCCGCCGTGACGGGGCCGGGTCCTTGGCTTCCGCGGGAGCCGCGGCAGCGGCAGGCTGGGGTTCCTGCACGGCCGGGGTTTCCGCGGCCGGCGGCGGGGGCGGCGCGAAGGCCGTGCGCAGGGCATCCCCGGCGGCGGCGAGAGCCGCAGTCATATCCGGCAGGTTGGTCACCGGAGCGATGAGGGGGCAGTACTGGTAGGGGCCGATGTCCGGATCATCGTCGGCGATGAATTGCAGGGTACCGCAGGGCAGCTCCAGGTAGCGCCGCTCGCCGGCGGGGATGTCGCCCCACAGCTGGCCGCCGCCGGAAATCAGGAACAGGTTGAGGAACCAGGGGGTGACCACCACACCCACCCAGTCGCCCTTGTAGGGCCGGAACCCGACGGCGGCGACGCCCAGCTTGGGATTCACGAAGGGCATGTCCTTCATCCGGGTTTCCCAGACCTGACGGTAGTGGGTTTCCAGGAATTCCGTCGGATCCTCCTGCCGGGGCACGGCGGGGCGGATGGGCGGCGGCTGGAGGGCGGGCTTGCGGATGCGGTCAGTCATAGCGGATGGAATCCAGGTCGCGGAAATGGCGGGCCGGATCGTAATCGTCTTCCAGGGAAGCCGCCAGGGCCCCGAGGGCATCCTCGATGAGGGCGCGCTCCTCGGCCTCCACCGTCTCCTTGGCAAGACCGAGGGAAGTCAGCACCCAGGTGCCCACCGGCTGGGGGCCGATGAGCATCATGTTGACCCGCTCCCGCTGGCCGTCCCGTTCGACCCAGGCAAAGTCCCCCTCGCCTTCCCATTCGACCACCTGCTTGGGGATGGACAGGCACATCAGGCCTTCTCCTCGACCTTGAGCCCCAGGCCCCGCAGTTCGGCCACGGCCATGGCAACCAGTTCAGGCACCTTGGCGGCGATTTCCGGGGTGAGCTCCATGCCCGTATCCAGGGAGGCCGGCTGGATGCCGACGATGGAGGCGTACTTCGGCGCCCGATCCTCGAATTCCAGGCTGGCGAGGACATCGGAGAGGCTCACCTGGTGGGGAGAGAGCTTGGTCTTGAAGAACACCGGCACCTCATCCCCCTTCAGGAGGATCGGCGTGCCCGGCGCCTTGCCGTGGCGGACGCAATCCACCACGACCAGGGCATCCAGGCTTTCCAGTTGGTCCAGCATTTCCATGCCGCAGGTGCCGCCGTCGATGACTTCCACTTCCGGCGGCAGATGGTATTCCTCTTCCAGGCGCTCCACGGCGCGCACGCCGACGCCCTCGTCGGAGAGGAGAATGTTGCCGATACCGAGTACTACTACACGCATGAAAACTCCGGACAAAACACAGTTTCAGTGAAGGCTCATGTCGGCGTAGCCGACGGGTCGCCGCGCAGCGGCGGCCGAAGCTAAAAAAAGGGCGCGACCAGTGTCGCGCCCGAAGCGACGGAAAGCGTTGTCTTAGATCAAACGGCCTTCACCGTGACCACCGGGTTGTCCTCCTTGTCCACCACATGCACCGCGCAGGCGAGGCAGGGGTCGAAGGAGTGAACCGTGCGCAGGACCTCCAGGGGCTTCTCGGGATCGGCCACCGGGTTGTCCAGCAGGCAGGCCTCGTAGGCGCCCGGCACATCCTTCTCGTTCCGGGGAGCGGCGTTCCAGGTGGTGGGCACGACGCACTGGTAGTTCTTGATCTTGCCTGAGTCGATGACCACCCAGTGGGACAGCACGCCGCGGGGAGCTTCGTGGAAGCCGACGCCCATCTGCTCGCCCTTGGGGAAGGTGGGCTTGTTGAAGGTCTTGAGATCGCCCTTGGCCATGTTGGCCAGGAGCAGGTCCCACTGGTTCTTCAGCTCGTCCATCTGGACGGCGCAGCCCACCGCCCGGGCGGCATGGCGACCGATGGTGGAGTGCATGGCGTCCAGGCCGACCTTGGTGCCGGCGATCTGGGAAACCAGGTCGAGGGCGCCGGTGGCGTACTTCTTGGTCGGCTCGTGGCCGGCGGCCAGCATGTTGAGGACGCGGGCCAGGGGGCCGACCTGCATGGGCTTGCCGTAGAAGGTCGGGGACTTGAGCCAGGAGTACTTGCCGTTGTCCTGGAAGTCGGTGTACTTGGGCTTGGTTTCGCCCTGGTAGGGGTGCAGGGACTTCTCGTCGCCGGCGCCATACTCGTACCAGGAGTGCTTGACCGCCTCGGACACGCCGTCGGTGAAGTACTTGTCGCCGAAGGTCTTGATGGGCTTGTAGCTTTCCAGCTTGCCGCCCTCGATGTAGCCGCCGGGCAGGGCGAACTGGGTGCCCTTGCTGTCCAGCGGCACGTCGGGCACGCACAGGTAGTCGGTGATGCCGCGGCCGACCTTGGTCCAGTCGGCGTAGAAGGCGCCGATGGCGGCCACGTCCACCAGGTAAACGTTCTTCACGAAGTCGTCCAGCTTCTCGATCCACTCCTTGACCGCCAGCAGGCGCTCGATGGTGAGGACGGACTGGGAATCCACCGACAGGGGGTTGGCAACGCCGCCCACGGCCAGGTTCTGGATGTGGGGAGACTTGGAACCCAGGATGGAGACGATCTTGTTGGCGTAGCGCTGGACTTCCAGGGCCTGGAGGTAGTGGACCACGGCCAGCAGGTTCACTTCCGGCGTCAGCTTCATGGCCGGGTGGCCCCAGTAGCCGTTGGTGAAGATGCCGAGCTGGCCGGTGCCGACGAAGCCCTTCAGCTTCTCCTGGACCTTCTTGAACTCGGCCTCGCTGTTGCCGTTCCAGTTGGACAGGCTCTGGGCCAGGGTGGCGGCCTTCTTGGGATCGGCCTTGAGGGCGGAAACCACATCCACCCAGTCCAGGGCGGAGAGGTGGTAAAAATGGACGATATGGTCAGGGGTGGCGTGGGCCAGCATGATCATGTTGC
>JBLNBI010000152.1:0-7124 GCA_050259815.1 Actinomycetota bacterium
CCTTCGACGGCCACATCCAGGTTGCGGCCGGTATACATCATGGGACCGGGTTCCATCACGTCCGCCACCGAAGCATCCACCACGAAAGCCCGGGTCGGCATGCCCTCACCCTGGACCGGCACGGCCCGGAAGCGATGCTCCTGGGACTTGAAGCCGACGGTGCTGGCATTGGCCAGGTTGTGGGCATTGCCGGCCTGCTGCATGAAGACATGCTTGGCGCCGGTCATTGCGGTGTAGATGAGGCGATCCATGACGTTTACTCGGTCAGACTATCGATTAGCGCAGGTTCACCAGGGTCTGCATGATCTGGTCCTGGGTCTTGATGGACTGGGCGCTCGCCTGGTAATTGCGCTGCTGGGTGATCATGTTGACCAATTCGGCAGTCAGATCCACGTTGGATTCTTCCACTGAAGCCGACTGCAGGACGCCAAGGCTGGAGGTATTGGGCGCCCCCACCGTTGCCACCCCGGACACAGAGGTTTCGATCCACTGGTTGTTGCCCTGGGATTGCAGGCCGTTCGGGTTGGTGAAGTTGGCGAGGACCACCTGCCCCTGGGCGCGGGTCTGGCCATTGCTGTAGCGGCCCTGGATAACCCCGTCGGCGCCCACGGACAGGCCGGTGAGGCGGCCGGAAGAGTAGCCGTCCTGGTCCAGCTTGTTGTTCCCGAAGGGGCTGCCGAACTGGGTGCTGCCGGTAAAGTCCATGTCGAACGCGAGCGGCGTGGCGGCGTTGTTGGGCTTGCCCAAATCGGATTGAACGCCGGCCAGATCAATACTGATATGGAACTTCGGGCTGGCAGTGGTGCTGTTCAGGATACCCGAGGTATTGAAATTCAGGCCGGGGACGTTCACCGGGGTTGCCACGGTGCCGATATTCGCGCTGGCCAGGGGCGGCAGGGGCGGCACGCTAGCCGGCAGGGAGAGGGTCACCCGCTGGTTGGTGGTGCCGTCCACGTTGGCCATGACGCCCCAGTCGCCGGAGCCCTGGCCCTTGACGAAATAGAGGGTCAGGGTGTGGGCATTGCCCAGGGTGTCATAGACGGACAGGGCGGTGGAGTAGTTGTAGGTCGAGGGATCGGGGGTCCACTTGCCGGTCGCCGGGCCGTTGCTCCAGACGTTGGTGGCCATGCTTGCCCGGGAATCCATGTTGACCTGGGCCTTGACGCCCTGGAAGCTGCTGCCGACGCTGGCGCCGGTCGCCACCGGCGACAGGTCGGCGGCGGAAACCTGGATGGGCGTCGGGGTAGAAGGCACGATCACGCCATTGCTGTCGGCGGCATAGCCGGTCAGCTTCAGGTTCTGGTCGTTGATGATGAAGCCGTTCTTGTCCAGGTGGAACTGGCCGTTCCGGGTGTAGCTGATGGAGCCGTTCTGGTCCATTCGGAAGAAGCCGTTGCCGTTGATGGACACATCGAGGGGATTGTTGGTGGTGGTGATGTTGCCCTGGGTGTATTGCTGCTGGACAGCGGCCAGGGACGTACCGATACCGATTTGCGCGGCGCCGCCCCCGGCCAGGGATGCGGCATAGACGTCGGCAAAGTGGGCCGCTGCGGACTTGAAGCCCGCCGTCCCCGCGTTGGCGATGTTGTTGCTGACTACGTCGATCGCCTTCGAGGAAGCGTTGAGGCCGCTCAGACCTTGTTGGAATGCCATTTCTTTCTCCCGTTACAGGATTTGCTGTACGTCATCGAACCCGACGAGCCCGCCCTCGCCGAGGTCGAGCTGGAATCCATTACCGCTTCTGACAAGAGCAGAAACCGTGCCAAACTCCAGTGCCTTGGAGGTGACCTTGTTGCCCCCCTTGGTCGCCTCGACCGTAAAGGTGTATTTGCCGACGGGAAGGGCTTTCCCGTCTGCGTCCTTGCCGTCCCAGACGAAGGCGAAACTGCCGGCGCCCTTGGCCCCCAGGTCTTCGATGTTGACTTCCTTGCCGGTGCTATCGGAAATCTTCACCAGCACCCGGTCGGCGGCGGAATCGAGCAGCACGCCGGCGGCGGCACCATTTGCCGTCAGCTTCAAGTCGTTGCCGGGCACCAGCACATTCTTGCCGATCATGGAGGCTGACTGGACTGACTTGCTGTCGTCGTAGGCGGAGAGCAACTTGCCGAGGGTGGCGTTCAGCTTCTCGATGCCGCTGACGGTGTTGATCTGGGCCATTTGGCTGGTGACCTGGGCGTTATCCAGGGGATTCAGGGGATCCTGGTTCTTGAGCTGGGTGACCAGGAGGGTGAGGAAACGGTTTTCCGTATCCGCAGTGGTCGTGGCTTTCGACGTGCCCTTGTTCTGGTTGTTGATGGCGGAGAAGATGTCCGCGGGGGAAGTGGTGGAACCGGAGGTATTGCTTACGCTTGCCATGGCAGTCTCCTATTAGCCCTGACCGATCTGCAGGGTACGCATCATCATGGTCTTGGCGGTATTCATGATCTCGACGTTGGTCTGGTACGAGCGCGAGGCGGAAATCATGTTGGTCATCTCCTCCACCACGTTCACATTGGGGAAGGCGACATAGCCCTTCTCGTCGGCAGCCGGATTCTTGGGGTCGTACACCATGCGGGGGGCCGAAGCGTCGTCCACCACCTGCTTGACCCGTACGCCCTGGGACGCCTCGCCGGCATTGCCCATGGGGGTCGCCTCGAAGACCACCTGCTTGGCGCGGTAGGGCTTGCCGTCGGAAGAAACAATGCTGTCGGCGTTGGCCAGGTTGGAAGCCACGGCGTTGAGGCGCATGGACTGGGCCGTCATGGCGCTGGAGGAAACCTGGAATACGTTGAAGAGACTCATTTATGACTCCTTAGCCCTGGTTACCCGCCAGGGCGGCACGCATGCCACTGAATTTGTCGCTGATGAGGCGGGTCAGAATCTCGTACTGGATCGCGTTGTCGGCGATCTGGGCCCGCTCGGTATCCATATCCACCGTGTTGCCGTCCACCGCCGACTGGGTTTCAGCCCGGTACTGCAGGTTCGGCATCCCGCCGGCGGCGCCGCCGGAAATGTGGCCGCTGGCGGTGGTCGCCAGAGCCAGGCCACCTTCCTGCCGGCCGGCTACGGCATTTTGCATCGCAGCCCTGAAATCGAAGTCCCGTGCCTTGTATTGCGGCGTGTCCGCGTTGGCAACATTGGAAGCGAGAACCTGATGGCGATAGGCCCGCAGGTCGATCGCCTTGCTCAGCATTCCAATCTCTTGGGTCATTACGTTCATTACCGGCTCCACGTGTGGTTCGCCGATCCCTCTGCAGGATTCATGCCATGGATGCTTCCCTCGTATTTCCAGGCATTTGCACGAGACATCGGCAAAACTTGCCGGCACTCAGGTATTCCCCCTTGCCGCCACCTTCGGCACAATGGCGCCATGACTCGCTTGATCATTTTGCTGTGCCTCGCGGCCTGCTGGCGCCTGGCCACAGCTGCCGCCGACCCCGTGACCGACGTGGCGGAACGTCATGCCCTGCTGCAAACCCAGGGGTTGCCCGGGAAGGTCACCATCACCGTCGGCAGTCTGGATCCACGGACCCAACTTCCTCCCTGTACCGCCCACGAGGCATTCACACCGCCCGGCGCGCGCATCTGGGGCAAGACCCACATCGGCGTCCGTTGCCTGGGGCCGAATACCTGGAGCGTCCTCGTACCCGTCCAGATCACGGTCAGCGGCCAATACGTGACTACCGCACGTCCCCTCGGGGCGGGACAGGTCATACAGCCCAGCGACCTGATCGCGATTACCGGGGACTTGGCAAGCCAGCCCACCGGAGTGGTCACCGACCCCGCCTACGCCATCGGAAAGACCCTGAAGAATCCCCTGGCCGCAGGCCAATCCCTACGGGCCGACCAATTGTCGGCACCATTGGTAGTGCGGCAGGGTCAAACGGTGCGGTTGGTATCGAAAGGCCCCGGGTTTTCTGTCAGCAGTGAAGGCAAGGCGATCAACAACGCCGCCGAGGGACAAGTGGTCCAGATACGGATGCCGTCGGGACAAGTGGTCAGTGGTGTAGCCAAGGCGGACGGAAGCGCCGAAATTTCAAATTAGTGCTTAAGTTTTATCCCGGGCGCGCCGATAATTGGTATGAGTAAGAAAGATTCGCAGGTGACATCGTGATAAAGATCGACAATTCCATCAAACCCACCAGCACGCCACCCAGTAACCGGGTCAAGGCCCAGCAGCGCGCCGAGTCCGGCAGCGCTACCGGGTCCGACGAGGTCAAGCTGAGCGCCCTGGCAGGAGAGCTTCAGGCCGGGGACGCCAAGCCGCCGGTTGATAGCGCCCGGGTGGCTGAAATCAAGCAGGCTATTGCCGAAGGGCGGTTCTCCATCAATGCGGGCGCCATCGCGGATCGCCTGCTTGATACGGCCCGCGAACTGGTCGGCTCGCAACGTAGAGCCTGATGCCGGTACTGGCAGATTTGCTGACCCGGGAGTTGGAACTCGTCCGGGCATTCATCGCCAGCCTCACTCAGGAGCAGGAGGCGCTCAAGCGCGGCGAAACCGATGCGGTCGCCGCCATCGCCCTCAAGAAGAACCAACTGATCGAGCAGCTGAACGGGGTGGAGAAGGATCGCAACACCTTTCTCCAACAGGCGGGTTATCCGGGCGATTCGAACGGAATGAAGTCTTGGCTGGCCGCCAACGGGAACGATCGCACTGCGGCGGAGGGCTGGGCCAAGCTGATGGACCTCGCTGCCCAGGCCAGGCGCATCCACGACCTTAACGGCCGCCTGATCGCCATGCGCCTCCAAGCAGCCAATCAAGCGCTCGGCATCCTGACCGAGCAATCCCAGCGTTCCAGTCTCTACGGCAGAGACGGCTTCACGACGCCCCGCACCGGCAGCAGGATTATCGACGCGGCCTGATCTACCGGGCCGCGGGGCTTTGCGAAGCCACGGGTACCACCGGGGAGATTCCCGCCGTAGCGGCTTCGGCCGCCAATTTCTGTTCCCGCAGTTCGGTCGGCTCCTCTGGACGATTGGAGTCGATGAGGATACTGACCCGCCGATTGCGCGCCCTCCCCTCCTGGGTCGTATTCGTTTCCACCGGGCGGGTTTCGCCATAGCCGATGGCGGTCAGGCGCTCTCCGCCCACTCCCCCGTCGTTGAACAGGCGCAACACGGTAGTCGCCCGCACGGCCGACAACTCCCAGTTGGACGGAAATTGGGGCGTGCTGATCGGCACGTTGTCCGTGTGCCCCTCGATGGTGACCGGGAAATCGGTGTGCGCCAAGACGTCGGCAATGGCCTTCAGGGCACTCATCGACGCCGGTTGCAATTTAGCCTGTCCTGCGGGGAAAAGGACGCTGTCGTTGATTTCGATAGTGACGCCGCGGCTGGTTTCCAAGAGGCGGACCTTTCCCTGGGCGGCCAGCGGCTGCAGGGTTTCCATAATGTCCTTGGCGACATTCTTCATCCGCTGGCGCTGCTCTACCCGCTGCTGTTCCACCATCTTGTCGGGTCTGCCGGCCGGCTTGGCGCTGAGCGGGGGAGCTCCCTGGGTGATGATGATAGGCTGGCCACCGGAAACCACGTTTATGTTCCGGAAGGCGTTGGTCAGCGAATCCGACAGCACCTTGTACTTGCCTTCGTTCACGGACGAGATGGCGTACATCACCACGAAGAAGGCGAAGAGCAGGGTAATGAAGTCGGCGTAGGACACGAGCCAACGCTCGTGGTTGACGTGCTCGTCTTCACTGCGCCGCTTCCGCGCCATTAGAGGAAATAACCCTTAAGCCGGTTCTCGATGATGCGGGGATTGTCGCCGACGGCGATTCCCACCAGGCCATCCACCAGCATTTCCCGGAGGTGCACCATGCGTCCGATGTGGTACCTGAGTTTGGCAGAGATGGGCAGATAGACCAGGTTGGCCAACCCGACACCGTAAATGGTGGCGACGAACGCAACGGCGATCCCGGCCCCTAACTTGCTGGGATCCGTCAGATTTTCCATGACGTGGATCAGCCCCATGACCGCGCCCAGGATGCCGATGGTCGGCGAATAGCCGCCTGCGGCCTCCCAGATACGGGCCGCCTGCTTCATTTCCTCCTCGTAGGTGGCGATCTCCACCTCGAGCAGGTCCCGCAAGCGCTCCGGGTCGGCACCGTCCACCAGCATCTGGAGCCCTTTCCTGGCAAAGGGGTCCTTCATCTGGTTGATGAAGTTTTCCAGGGACAGCAGCCCCTCCCGACGCGACACCTGGCTCCAAGAAGAGATTTGTTCGATGAGGCGCTTATGCTCGATCACCGGGGGGACCCAAACCCAGCGGATCATGGCCATGCCCCGCTTGAATACGTGAAAGGGACTCTGCAACATCACCGCGCCCAGGGTACCGCCGCCGACGATAAGCAATGCCGTCGGCTGTACCAGGGAGCCGAGGTGGCCGCCCTCAAGGACCTGTCCGCCGATGATGGCGACCAGCCCCATCGCCAGACCGGCAATACTGATCTTATCCAGCATTCTTGGCCTTCCGCTTGCGGGCCTGCTTTACCTGCCCGCCGCCAAGGACCTGGCTGCGCAACCTTATGATGGCCTGACTGTGAAGCTGACAGACCCGGGACTCCGTCACTTCCATGATTTCGCCGATTTCTCGAAGATTTAGCTCCTGCTCATAATACAACGCCATGACCAGTTTCTCCCTTTCGGGCAACTGATCGATAGCGGCAGCAAGGCATTGGCGAAGGTCCTGATCCTCCAGAAGACGGGCCGGATCGGAGTCGCTATCCGTGAAATGGCGCTCCAGGAAATCCTCGTCATCCTCACCGGTGAAGTCTTCGAAATACAGAAGCTGATGGCCTCGGGCTTCCTGGAGGGCCTTCTGGTATTCGGCCAAGGTCATCCCCAGGGAATCCGCAACCTCCTTCTCGGACGGGATGCGGCCATAGGCGTGTTCGAGCTGGGTAAGCGCCGCTTCGATACGCCGAAGCTCCCGACGCAACTGCCGCGGCAGCCAATCGTTCTCCCGCAGACCGTCGAGCATGGCGCCCCGGATACGTTGGGTGGCGTAGGTCTCGAACTGGGCTCCGAAGCCTTCTTGAAAGCGGCCGATAGCATCCAGAAGGCCGATCATGCCATTCTGGACCAAATCGTCGAATTGGACGCTGGAAGGCAAACGCGCCATCAGGTGATAGGCGATGCGTTTGACTA
>JBLNBI010000153.1:0-15318 GCA_050259815.1 Actinomycetota bacterium
GGGCCAACGTCATGGAATTCGCCAACTGGATCAACGGCAAGGGCGAGGAAGGGGGCAAGACCCTGGTGGACGTCACCCAGAGCATCGCCCTCATCAGCATGCTGGAAAAGCAGGAGGAGGAATTCGACGCCGTCCAGATGTCCACCCTGCACGCCTCCAAGGGCCTGGAGTACAACCACGTCTTCCTGACGGGCATCGAGGAGGGCATCCTCCCCCATCGGGAATCGGTGGAAACCAACAAGGTGGAGGAGGAGCGGCGTCTCATGTACGTGGGCATCACTCGGGCACGGCGATCGCTCCACATCACCTATTGCGAGCGCCGCAAGCAGGCCAGGGAGTTCGTCCCCTGCGAGCCCTCCCGCTTCATTGCCGAAATGGGCAAGGAGGATGTCCGCTTCTCCGGCGGCAAGGAGGCCGCCGCGCCGGACAAGGCTACCGGCAGCGCCCGCCTGGAAGCCATGAAGGCCATGCTGGCCAGCAAAGGCCGGTAACCGGCGGGTCACACAGCGTCACATGGGGTTACTTTTTTCCTGACTACCTGTCAGACACGGGTCGCGTTATTGGCAGCAAGGCGCTGCGATTTCGCGACGCCGGATCAAATACGACAGACCCAACAGGAGACAACGCCATGACCAAGCAACTCATCGCCCTCGCTATCGCCGCCGCCTTCGGCATCGCCCACGCCGCCGACACCAAGCCCGCCCCGGTGAAGGTCGCTGCCGACACCACCCAGAGCACCACCTCCCAGAGCAAGGTGGGCGGCGCCGACGCCGCCACCGGCAAGTCCCCGGAAATGAAGACCGACATGTCCACCACCACCGGCGACAAGACCACCACCAAGACCCACAAGCGCGCCCACAAGCGCATGCACAAGAAGAGCGATGCTCCCCGGACCGATACCGCTCCGGCCGGCACCGCCAAGTAACAGGTCAGCCGCCTGCCCTCCAAAAGCAGGACTGGCCGGGGCGCCCGCGAGGCGCCCTTTTTCATTTTGGAACGGACTTACTGGGCTTTGCCGACCAGGAAGTCCACCGCCGCCTTGATCTCGGCGTCGGACAGGTTGGCGGCGCCGCCCTTGGGCGGCATGGCGTTCTTGCCGTTCAGGGCGCTCTTGTAGAGAGCCTCCTTGCCCTGGGCGATGCGGGGCGCCCAGGCCGCCTTGTCGCCCGCCTTGGGCGCGCCGGCGGCCCCGGTGTTGTGGCAGGCCGCGCACACGGTATTGAAGACCGTGGCGCCGTCCTTGGCGGCCCCCGCGGCGGCCGGGGCGGCTGCCTTCTTCAGCTCTATCCGGGCCACGGGCTGGATGCGGGCAAGCACAGCCTCCCGATCATCGGAGGCGGGCGCCGGCTTGCTGCCGGTCATGGAAAAGGGGACGACAATGGCCAGAAGGACGACCGCGGCGACGATCACGCCGACCATGATGCCTCTGGAAGAATGGGCTTCGGCCATGCTGGCACCTCGTTGGAAAAGTTGAAACAGGAATTATAGCGGCGGCCCATTGCAGGGCGATGCGTGACTCCCATGGACGCAGACGCCGAAACCCGGTAAGATTCGCTCCCTCTCCGCGCCCGTAGCTCAGC
The DNA here is from genome assembly GCA_050259815.1 of Actinomycetota bacterium. Taxonomy (GTDB): domain Bacteria; phylum Pseudomonadota; class Gammaproteobacteria; order Burkholderiales; family Rhodocyclaceae; genus JAGTRP01. The sequence continues at coordinate 1,581 of JBLNBI010000153.1, forward strand.
TGGATAGAGTACTGCCCTCCGAAGGCAGGGGTCGTGCGTTCGAATCGCGCCGGGCGCGCCACGATTCAGAAACAGGCCACTCTCGAGTGGCCTGTTTGCTTATTACCCCCCGGTTTCCGGGAAAACGACTGCAAGACTGCCTGATGCCCTTTCGTTTCATGCTCCAGGAGGCGGCTGCCGAACTCTGGTTCGCTGCCCACCGCATCGGCGCCTTTGTCGTCCTCTACCTGCTGGACGACCCGGCCCTCCTGGCCATCACCTTCTGCTGACCCCAAAAAAGAAAACCCGCCTTGCGGCGGGTTAAACGTACTGCACTTGAGCACATCATCTCCACGGGCCGGAGATGAGCCGCTAGCTTAGGCGGGCGTATTCCGCATGAGTAGTAGGTGAACACTGTATTTCGGGGAAGGGCACGCCCATGGCCGATCTTCAGGCCATGCTGGAGAGGGCGTCCATCAGGTCGTCGTCCCCGCCGCCGGAGAACGGGCCGTGCAGACTCTCCACATGGACGTTGTAGCCCATGTACCGGAGGATATCGGCCCAGTTTTCGGCATCGCTGCGGGACATATGCCAGGGGCCGGCCTCGACGATCCAGTTGTTGCGATGGTCAAGGCGCTTGGTGACTACTCGGTGCACGGCCGGACTTCTATTGCTACTGAAACGCCACCATTCTAGGACGCCCCCGGGATGATGGGAGGATGCTTTGGGCCACCCTACCGGTCCACCACCGGCTGGGGTTCCAGATAGCGGGAATCGATACCGGCCAGGTCGGCCACCACGCAGTCCACGCCCTGGCCCACGATCCACCAGGCGTTGCCGTAGGGAACAATGGCCAGGCTCCGTTCGGCGCACAGCCGCCGCGTCTTCTCCCGCATTTCCTCAAGCTGCTCCTCGGACATCGTGTTCTCCTCGATGGATCGGATATCGTCAGCCGCCGGGGCTACCGCCTGGATGCACGGCAGGTCGCCCCGGCGCTGCGGCCAGTCCCTCCGCAACAAGCGACGCAAGGGGGCCGGATGACTGGCTGCCGGCGTTATTGCCCACCACCGGCTGGGGGCCTTCCGCTATGAGCAAGGAAGCGCCTCCAATGTAGCCATGCACGCGCGATGGGCGAATCAGCAGGAGCCTTGATTGGGATATGCGCCGCACTGCATCCATGCCTGGGGCATGGACCGGTGGAGCAAAGGAGGTGCTTCGCCCGGCTCCCGATTCCCGGAAGCGGGAAGCGGCTTCCCGCCGATGGCATGCCGGCGACAGGGTTTTGGCGGCGCGCCCACCCCTCCGGTGGGCCGGCCTCCCCATTCCGCCGGGCTTTCCGGCCCATGCACCGGAAATAGGCATGCCTATTGCTGAAGAGCTGGCAAACAACTTGAAATGCCCCGCAAAAGGAGACCCATGAGATTTCTTCCTCGCTTCGTCTACGAGTCCCTGCCCTACCTTTACCTGCTGGTAGGCTCACTCTCCGTCGCCAAGATCCCGGGCAAGCTGGGCATGGCCAGCGGCCTGCTGCTCCTCGCCATCAGTCTCCTGGTGTTCAGGATGCGCATGACCTACCGGGCCGAGGTCCGGGAAGGCGCCCGCATCATGATGGGCCCCGACCAACTCTAATCCCCGCCGGCCGGCTCCAGGGATAGCCGGCCGTTGTCAGCCTCACGCCCCTCCTTGGCCAGGGCCCGCAGCCAGTAGGCCACCGTGCCGGCGTAGACCTCGTCGAACTGGGGAAAGGCGCCGCTGGCTGCCACCACGATCCCGTCCAGGCAGACGCTCCCCCACAGGAGGCTGTCGCCGGTACGCAAGAGATGGGGCGACAGGGTCTGTAGCCGGCGACTGTCCATGCCCGTAGTCCAGCTCAGCTTGGCCTTCCCCCGGGCGAAGGCGGCGTAGTCGGCATCCCATTGGCTGCGGTCGCCGAAGGCCTGTTCGTGGAGGATGGCCTCCTCGAAACCGCACCGGTCCGGAGTCAGGCCCGGGTCCATGATCACCAGGTAGAGAAAGCCGCTGCCGACCAGGCGGCGGTCGGCGAGGCCCGCCTCGATCATGGGCATGGCCAGATGCACCGCCCGGCGGGCGGTTTCGCGGTTCACGTAGTGGCTGCCCCGGAGGGCTTGGGGGGACGGCTCGGTCATGGGATGCTCCTTGTTCGAATTGTTTACGGGTCCGGCCTACCAGGGCTGAACGCCTCCTTCGGGGGGCAGGGGCGTGGCGCCGCTCCGTCCGGCCAGGCTGGCAACGGCGGCCACCAGGGCTGCCGGCTCGAAGGGCTCGGCCAGGAAGACCTGGAAGCCCGCCAGCAGCACCCGGGCCTGCAATCCTGACCAGGCCTGGTTGGAGAGGGCGATGGCCGGCAGCCGGTCGGCCAGACCGAACTCCCTTTCCGCCTCGATGCGGCGCAGGGCCTGGATGGCATCGAAGCCGTCCTCCTCCCCCGTCGCCAGGTCGTAGACCAGAACATCGGGCCAACGCTCCGTGGGCGTTGCCCGCAGCCACGCCAGGGCCTCGGCGCCGGAGCGGAAAAAGCGGGAAACAGCCTCGTGCTTGCGGAAGAGGACGGCCAGCTTGCTGTTCTCTTCCGCATCCCCGTCCACCACCAGGATGGAGACGCCGCCGATGGTGGTGGGGTGATGTGCATGGGCCAACGGCGCGGGCTCCGTTCCCGCCGACAGGGGAAACTCCACCACCGCCCGCAAGCCCTGGTCGTCCTCCGGCGCCATTTCCAGGCTGCCGCCATGCTGGGCGATGATGCCCCGGATGGCCTCCAGGTTGAGGCTGCGCCCCCGGGAACGGCGGTCGGCCAGGGTATTGCCATGGACCAGGGTGAGGCGCAGCCGGGAATCGGCCCGCTCGATGCGCAGTTCCACCCGCCCGCCGGCGGCGGTTGAGATGACCGCCCGCTCGGCCAGGGCCCACAGGGCCTCGTGCAGCCGGGCCGGGTCGCCCACCAGGCGGGCGGATTCGGTGGTCACGCTGCTGTAGAAGCTCACCCGGCGGGCGTCGATGGCGGGCTTCAGGCCCTCCACCACCGTCGCCACCTGGGCAACCAGATCCACGGGCCGCAGGGCCAGTTCCTCCTCGGTTTCCTCCAGTTCCTGCTGCTGGCGCTGCAGGCGCCACATCTGGGAGTAGAGGCCCGGCTTCTTGAGGAGGTCGTCGTGGCGGCCCCGCTCCACCACCCGGCCGTGCTCCAGGACCAGGATTTCGTCGGCATCCACCACCGTGGATAGCCGGTGGGCGATGACCAGCGTCGTGCGGTCCTTGGCCAGGCGGTCCAGTTCTTCCTGGATGGCCCGCTCGGCCCGGGTGTCCAGGGCGGAGGTGGCCTCGTCGAAGACCAGGATGGGCGGGTTCTTCAATATGGCCCGGGCGATGGCGATGCGCTGCTTCTCGCCCCCGGAGAGCTTCACTCCCCGCTCGCCGACCTGGGTGTCGTATTTCTCCGGCAGGCCCTCGATGAAGTCATGGACATGGGCGGCCTTGGCGGCCTCGATCACCTCGTCCAGGGTCGCCCCCGGCCGGCTGTAGGCGATGTTGTAGGCCACCGTGTCGTTGAACAGGATGGTGTCCTGGGGAACGATGCCGATGGCCGAGCGCAGGCTCTTCTGGGTCACTGCCCGGATATCCTGGCCGTCGATGGAGATGGTGCCCGCCCCGGCCTCGTAGAAGCGGAAGAGGAGCCGGGCCAGGGTGGATTTCCCCGAGCCGCTCCCCCCCACCACCGCCACCGAACCGCCCGGGGGGACGGAGAAGCTCACGTCCCACAAAATCTGGCGGCTGGGGTCGTACCCGAAATCCACGTGCTCGAAGCGGATTTCGCCCTTCTGCACGGCGAGGTCCGGGAGTCCCGGCTTGTCCTCGATCTCCGGCTTCTGCTCCAGGAGCCGGAACATCTTTTCCGCATTGACGATGGCGTCCCGGGCCTGGCGGAAGACGAAGCCCAGGGAATTGAGCGGCAGGCAGACCTGGATGACGTAGGCATTCACCAGGACCAGATCGCCCACGGTCATGGCGCCCTGGACCACGTTGTAGCCCGCCAGCACCATGATGCTCGCCACCCCCAGGGCGATGACGCCGCTCTGGCCCACGTGCAGCAGGGACAGGGCCTTCTGGTTGTCCACCCCGACCTCGATCCACTTGCCCAGGATGCCCTCGAAGTGGCGTTTCTCGAATTCCTCGTTGGTGTAGTACTTCACCGTCTCGTAGTTGAGGAGGCTGTCCACCAGGCGGCTGTTGGCGCTGGAATCCAGCTCGTTGAGGCGCCGCTGGTAGATGGCCCGGCGCTCGGTGAAGGTGACGGTGAAGAAGGCATACACCAGGAAGGTAGCGACGATGATGAGGGTGAAGCGGAAGCTGTAGCCGGTGGTCATGACCACCATCACCGCCCCGATTTCCACCAGGGTCGGCAGGATGGTGAAGAGGCCCACCCCGAGCAGGAAGCCGATGCCCGCCGTGCCCCGCTCCACGTCCCGGGTGACGCCGCCCGTGCGGCGCATGGCATGGAAGCGCACCGACAACCGGTGCAGGTGCTGGAAGGCCTGGAGCAGGAAGTCGGAAACGGTCTTCTGGGTCACCCGGGCGAAAACCAGGTCGCGGATTTCCCCGAACAGGGTTCCCAGGAAGCGCAGGGCAGCGTAGCCCAGGAGCAGCATGAGGGGCAGAACCAGGGGCGGCGGCGCCCCCAGGCGGTCCACCACGGCCTTCAGGATCAGGGGCACCGCCACCATGGCCAGCTTGGCCGCCACCACCAGGGCCAGGGCGATGGCCGTCCGCCAACGGTAGCGCATCACCGCCGACAGCAGCAGGCGGGCGACGAAGGCGGTGGCCGAGGAAGTCGGGGGTGCTGCCATGGATTCAGGCAAGAAAATGGCGCGACCGGAATCGCGCCATCCAAGGCAGGGAGAGGGAGGCTTTCAAGGTCTCCGTTCCCTTGCCGTTGCGGGCAGAATCAGACGTCTTCCGGGCCGATTTCCGTCCTGCCGGTGCTGGATCCCGCACCCAGGCCATAGCCGGTGCCGGACGTGCCGGTGGTCCCCAGACTGGAGCCGGAGGAACCGGCGCCCAGGCTGGGGCTGGTCCAGTAGCCGCGTTGGCCGTAGTAGTCATGGACTTCCTGGGCCCAGGTCGGATCGGCCATGCTAGGCCAGTGATCCTTGTCGAAGCCCGGGGCGTTCTTCAGGGTGTCCTTGTCCACGTCCAGGATGAAGCACTTGCGGTCGGCATCCAGGGTCAGGGCGCTCCAGGGAATGGCGAACAGCTTGTCGCCGATGCCCAGGAAACCGCCGGAGGACAGGACGGCATAGGCCACCCGTCCGCTCGGGACATCGATCATGATGTCCTTGATGTTGCCGAGGTCTTCGCCCTTGGTGTTGACCACGTCATCCCCTTCCAGGGTATCGGCAGCCATGATTTCAGGGCCGGGCCCGGAGGTGTTGGCTTCGCCGCCCACAACTTGAGCTTGATTCCCGCCCATACCGCTGCCAGAAAAAGTCGAGCTTGCCATGTCTGTCTCCTAGTAGTTCATCAAAAGTCCCGTTTTGCCGGCCGGGGCCGGCTTCCCGGTTTTGTTATTCCTTGCCCTTGGTTTTCGACTCCATTCCCGTGGTTTTCCGGGAGGAAGCCGTGGTGGAGGAACCTGTGGTTCCGGTCATGGAAGCGCCCGTGCCGGTTTCGGTGGGCGACATGTCGGTGGCGCTCGTACCCCGGCCTGCCCGGGTGGAGGCGCCGCCGGTGATCACATCGGCCGTCGCTTCGGCAATGCCCCGGGCCGGATTGTTGGTGCCGGGATTGGCGTCGGCGCTGGTTCCCGTACTGGTCCCCATATCCATGCTCTGGACCCGGATGCGGTTCTCCACATCCTTCACGCCCCAGCAGGCGTCGGCCACATCCTCGATCTCGTGCTTCATGCGGCGCATGGGCACATTGCCTTCGAGGGTGACCCGTCCCTGGTTCACCTGGACGCTCACCTCGCTGGCGTCGATGCTGGGATGGTGGGTGAGGCTTTCGCAGATCAGCTCCCGGATGCGCTCATCGGAGCGCTGGTAGTCCTTGGGTGGCCGGGGCATCCTGCCGCCCTGGACCTGCTGGGTGCCAACCTGGTAGGCGCCATAGGAGCCGTAGCCGCCGGAGGGCTGGCCGCCGCTGGGATAGCCGCTACGGGCCATGTACTCGCCCCGCTCGGTGGCGCCGTAGTTCTGGGGCTGGCCGCTCTGGAAGCCGCCGTAGCCCTGGCTCGGCCCGCCGGCGGAACCGGGGGAATGCTCCGGATAATGGCCGCCGAAATGGGACGCCTGGCCGGCCGATCCCTGGCCGCGGGTCTGGTCATCCTGGCGGACGCCGCCATAGCCCGGGGACGGGCCGCCGTACTGGCCATAGCCCTGTTGCTGGTGGCCGGACTCGAAGGGACGCTCCTCGAAACCACCCCGGCCGTACTGGGAGCTTTGGCTCTCCCGGTGCTGGCCGCTGCCGTACTGGCCGCCGAACTGGTGGCCCTGCTCCTCGCGGCCGTAGCCGCCCCGGCCGAAGTCCTCGCCGCCGAAGCCCTGCTGCCGACCGCCGGACTGCTGGAAAGCCTCCTGCTGGCGATAACCGCCCTGCCCCCGCTCCGATTCGGAACGGGACCAGGCGCCGCCGCCATAACCCGACTGCTGATTGGATTGCTGGCCGCCATAGCCCTGCTGCTGGGAACCGTACCCTTGCTGGGTGGAGCCGTAGCCGCCCTGTCCCTGCTGTTGCTGGGAATAGTCGCTCCGGCCGCCATAGCCGGGGGAGCCGCTGAAATACTCGCTGCCCGGATGATCCCGCTGGCCCTGGTACTGCTGGTGGGACTCGGGATAATGCTCAGGCGCCGAACGGGGATAGGGACGGCCCTGCTCCGATCCGCTGCGCGGATCGAACTCGTTCCGGCTACGATCCCAATCGCCCTGGCCGTAGGCCGATTGCGTATGTTGCGGTTTCATTGCCTTGACTCCTGTACTGGAGGGAGGAAAAGTCGAGCATCGAGCAGCGGCTTCGACCTCCCTTGATTCCGTTTCATACCAAGTCCGCTGCAATCGGTGTGCCTTGGCGCTGCCCTCCGGGATCAGCAATTGGCGGTACCTGACGGTTGAAAAAGTTACAGGCCCGTGTAGTTCTTCACGCCCTCACCCATCCCGTTCCAGGAGCCGCAAGCGGGATTCCACGTGGGCCGGCAGGGGGCGGCGGTTCTGCAGCACCCAGGGCAATCCCGACAGGGCCGCCAGGGCGCCTCCCAGGAGTTCCGGATCCCCCTTCACCTGGGCGAGCCAGCGCCGGGTCTCCTGCCAGGCGCCGCCCAGGGGACGGCGCAGCCAGGCGCACCACAGGGCGTTCCGCATCACCAGGCGCCGGCGGCCCGCCGCATCCCGCAGCCGGGAGGGATGGTGGTGCACCACCAGTTCCGGGATGTAGCCCAGGTGCCAGCCGGCAGCCAGGAGATCCAGGGCCAGGAGGCGCTCCTCGCCGCCGATGAAAAAACGGGGCTCGTAGCCGCCGGCCTCCAGGAAGGCCCGGCGGCGCATGACGCAGGCCCCGGCCATGAATCCCGCCAGCTCGGTGCCGGGGATCCCCAGGAAATTGGGCAGGGGGCTGTTGGCCATGAGGGCGCTGGTCGGGTCCTCCCGGTTCTCCGGCCCCACCAGCACCCGGGCAGTGACGGCCGCCAGGGCCGGGAAGCGGTCCATGAGGAGCGCCGCCCGCTCCAGGGAATCCGCCTCCCACCAGGTATCGTCGTCGCAGAAAGCGATGTAGTCCGCCTCCATCTGGCGCACCCCGTAATTGCGCCCCGCCGCCCCCAGGTTGGCCTCCAGGCGCAGTACCCGCACCTTGGGGAAAGCCCGGGCGACGGCGCTGGCGGTGCCGTCCCCGGAGCCGTTATCCACGACGCAGACCGGGATGGAGCCGAGGGGACTGAGGCGCTTCAGGGTGGCGAGGATTTCCTGCTTGCGGTTGTAGGTGAGGACGACGATGGCGAGCTTGCTGGTATTCATGACGGCTTCCGCGGAGGTGGAGAAAGTTGCCAGTAGGCTTCGGGGGCTTCGAGATCAGCCAATCCCGGCCGCCCCGGGGTGGCCAGGGCGCCCAGTTGGGAGCGATAGCAGGCCACCGCCCCGGCCTTGACCAGCTCGGCCTGGGCGGACTCCTGGAAGGTCACCGGCCGGGGGGCGAAGCCTCGGGACTTCAAGTCGTCGATGGCTTGGTCCCGCAGTCCCTCGATGCGGCGGTAGAGGGCGTCCTCGTAGGCCAGCCAGCGGCGCCGGGTTTCCGGCTTCAGGAGGGACAGGGCGGCCTCACGGACGAGGCGGTGGTCCGAATGGAAAAGCCCCAGGGGGATGAGGACGGTGTCGGGGCGGCAGTCCGACAGCAATTCCCGTAGCCGATCTGCCACCTCCCCCGGATCAGCGCCGCCGTACTGGCTGTCCCGCAGATTGAGCCAGCGGGGCTCGGCGCCCAGGATATCCAGGGCCGCCCGATCCTCCTCCCGCCGCCAGCCCACCACGTCGTCCCCGGGGGAAAAGCCGGCGGCCCGGTCCCAGTCGGTGAGAGCCTGGCCCGGGGGCGGACGGCCGGCGAAGACCGTGGCAACGATGGCGCCCGGTTTGGAGGCGAGCAGCCGGCCGCAGGCGAAGACGGCATCGTCGAGGTGGGGGGAGAGGACTAGGAGGGTGCCCGGGGGCGGGGGCTCCTCCAGGGGGTGAAGTTCGCTCATGGCGGACTCCGGGGCAAGTGGTGTGCCTTGATGCGCTGGGTTCCGCGCCTGACGCGCGTGTGTCTTTCTTTTGCTTCGCCAAAAGAAAGGCACCAAAGAAAAGGCGAGCCCGGCCTCCCGCCCCCGCTGACGCGGGGATTCCCTGCGCTACTCAGGCGATCCGGGGGGCTGCGGAACTCGGCCCTGCGGGCCTCAGACAGTCCTCGCCCTTTATCCCGGACCGCCTTCCGTTGCTCGGCGCTCAGCAGGGCAAGGGGTGAACCACCGGGGACTGCGACTGCGATGGGTGTTCCGGGTCCCCTTGGGAGGTGCTGAGCAACGCAGGGAGGGCGGGGGAAGTCGGCTCGCGTTGTCTGAGCCGCAGGCGAGTTTAGCGAGCCGCCCGTCCTGCCGAGTAGCGCAAGGGACCCCGCGTAGCGGGGCACCGACCCAGGGGTCGCCTTTTCTTTGGCTACTTTCTTTTGGCGAAGCAAAAGAAAGTACGCCCGCGCGTCAGGCGCGGAACACAGCGATTAACGAACCCTCAAGTCCGAAACCGCGAAACCTTCCCATTCAGCGACTCCGCCAGCTTCTCCAGCTGGTTGGCCGCCACCGCCGTGTGACTTGCGTGTTCGCTGTTGGACTCCGCCTGGGCGGCGATGGTCTCCACATTGCGGCTGATATCGCCGCTGGCGGCGCTCTGTTCGGCCAGGGCATCGGAGATGGCCGAAACGGCATGGGCCACCTGGGCCGATTCGTCCTTGATCTTGGCGATGTTGTCCCCCGCCGAGGCCACCAGGCTGACGCCCGTGCTGACTTGGGTAACGCTCCGCTCCATGGTGAGCACCGCGCTTTGGGTTTCGTGCTGGATGCCGCCGATCATGCCGGCGATTTCATCCGTCGACTTGGCCGTGCGTTCGGCTAGCTTACGGACCTCGTCCGCCACCACCGCAAAGCCCCGCCCCTGCTCGCCGGCCCGGGCCGCTTCGATGGCCGCGTTGAGCGCCAGGAGATTGGTCTGGTCGGCGATGTCCTTGATGGATCGGACGATGGCGTCGATTTCCTGGGACTTGCTGCCCAGGCCCGCCACCGTCCGCGAGGCGTCCTTGACGCTGTCGGCGATGCTGCCCATGTTGCCGACGGTGGACTGGATCACCACCGCCCCCGCTTCCGAGGTCTGCCCGGCATAAGCCGACATCCGGTGGGCCTCTTCCGAATGCTGCGCCACCTGCTGGATGCTGGCCATCATCTCTTCCACACTGGCGGCCATGGAGGTGGCGGCGGCGCTCTGCTGGTGTGAACTTTGGGCAACGGTGCCGGCCGAGGCGGCCAGTTCGCGGGCGCTGCCCGCCAGCTCGTCGGAAGCCCGGTGAATTTCGTTGATGGCCCGCACCAGATGCCCCCGCATGGATTCGGTGGCGACCATCAACTGGCCGACCTCGTCCCGGGTTTCAGAGACTATGGCCTGGGTCAAGTCGCCGTCGGCGATGCGGTTCATCGCCGCCACCGCCTTCCCCATGGGGCGGCTGATCCAGAAACGGGTGCAGACGGTCAGGATGATGGCCGCGGCCAGGAGCAGGACGATGGCTCCGCCGATGATGCTGTTACGGACGGCAGACACCTCCTGGCGCAGTTCCTCCGTATAGCCGCTGGTGGCGACGACCCAGCCCCAGCGCAGGAATTCCCCGTAGAGGGCATACTTTTCCCGGGGACCGGAACCGCTGCGGTCCGGATCGACCCAGTCGTAGCGGATGATGCCGCTCTTCTTCTCGAGCATTTCCTGGATGTAGGGGCGGCCGGCCGAGTCCTTGGCATCAAGGAGATTCTGTCCGGCCTTGGTCGGATGGACCACCAGCAGGCCCTTCTCCCTGCCCCCGTCGAGGACAAAGGAATAACCCGTTTCGCCGACCTTCACCGCCAGGATCTTGTCCTTCAGTGCCTTCAGGCCTTCGGTGAAGTCGATGCCGATGAACAGGATGCCGATCACCGCCCCGCCGTCGTTCTTGATTGGCAGATAGCGGGTCATGTAGTCGCGGCCGAAGAGCTTGGCCTTGCCGGTATACGGCTCGCCGCCCTTGAGCTTGGCGTAGGCCGGGTGGCCGGTGCCCAGCAGCGTTCCCGCGGCACGGCTGCCGTCCTCCTTCTTGAGGGAAGTCGCCACCCGCACGAAATCTTCTCCCTGTTTCGCAAACACGGTGGCCACCACCTTGGTGGCGGCGGTGTAGCGGTCCAGCAGCTTGTAGTTGCCGTTGATCACGGTGCTGCCCGAACGCAGCACCGGCGTCTGGGTGCCGTTGACCTCGACCGACGCGCCGGAATCCAGGGCGAAGCTGTCCGGGAAGAAAAGGGCGAAAGCCTGGCCCTGCTTTTCCGCCGCCTGTTCGAGGCTGTCCGCATAGGCCTCGGCCATGCCGACGATGAGTTGGTTGGTGCTGCGCACGCCCTCCAGACGCTGGTTTTCCAGGGAATTCCCCAGCCAGGAAGTCAGCGCCAAGGTGCCGATCAGGAAAAGAAATGCGAGGCAAACCGAGACGGCGATGTTCAGTTTGACGGCGACGGGCAGGTTTCCGAATTTATTGTTGTGCATATTCCGGCGGAAGGCTCAATTTATTGGCACATGCCGGGATAATACATAATTACATCGGCGCTGACCGTAGGGATTCACTGACTCCCGCCCCCTTCTGCCTCAGTAAAACGCCCGCTCCACCACCGCTACGATCCCTTCCACCAGCTTTCCGGGTTCCACCGGCTTACCCAGGCTGCCCTGGAATCCCGCCGCCGCCAGCCGGCCGCGGTCCAGGTGGGTGAGGGCCGTGACGGCGATGGCTGGGATGAAGGGCAGGTCCTTCATGGCCCGCACCTCGGCCAGCACGGCGAAACCATCCTCTCCGGGCATGGCGATATCCAGGAGAAGCACGGTGGGCGTGGCCAGGAAGGGGTTGTCCCGGAGCATGGCAAGGAGGTCCCGGCCGGACTCGAACATCTGGACCTGGCCGCCGGCCCGGGTCAGGTTGAGCTGCATCACGTCCCGGGCGTCCGGGTCGTCGTCCACCACCAGCACCTGGATGCCCAGGAGGCCGCCCTCGGCGTGGGAGCGGACATCCCCCGACACCGGCGCGCCGGCGTGGGACGAGGCCACCGGCAACTCCACCGTGAACACGGTCCCCAGGCCGAGGCCGGGGCTCGACGCCCGTACCGAGCCGCCGTGCATTTCCACCAGATGGCGGACCAGGGCGAGGCCGATGCCGAGGCCGCTGTAGCGCCGGGTGGTGGAAGCGTCCGCCTGGCTGAAGCGGTCGAAAACGTGGGCCAGGAAATCGCTCTCGATACCGATGCCGTTGTCCGCCACCGTCAGCTGGATGCGCTCCCCGACCTGCTTGAGGCCGATATCCACCGCCCCGCCCTTGGGGGTGAACTTGATGCCGTTGGACAGGAGGTTGGTCACCACCTGTTGCAGGCGCCCCGGGTCACCGTAGACCATCATCTCCGGCCGGTCGGCGGAGAGGCGCAGCTCGATCTCCTTGGCCTGGGCACCGGCCCGGGAGAAATCGATGGCGCCATGGACCACCTCCACCAGATTCACCGGCCGGCGCTCCAGCACCAGCTTGCCGATGATGATGCGGGAGGTGTCCAGGAGGTCGTCGATGAGCCGGGTCTGGTGCTCCACGTTGCGCTTGATGGCCTGGGCGGCCCGGGCAGACAGGTCCGGGTCCGGGTTGGCGTTGCTGGTGAGCACCTGGCTCCAGCCCTTGAGGGCGTTCAAGGGCGAGCGCAGCTCGTGGGAAACGATGGCCAGGAACTCGTCCTTGGCCCGACTGGCCCGCTCGGCCTCGTCCCGCAGCCGGTGCTCCGCGAGCAGCAACTGCTCCAGTTCCCGCTGGGCGCGTTTGCGTTCCGTGATGTCGGTGGCCACGCTCACCAGCCCGAGGAGGAGCCCGTCCTCATCCCGCAGGGGCGACTTTGTGACCAGGAAGATGCGGTCGCCGGCCGGGGTGGCCAGGGTCTGCTCCACGGACAGGGTCCGGCCGGTGTCCATGACCTCCCGGTCGCTGTCCAGCATACGGTGCGTGTCTTCGGAGGCCACGAAGATTTCCGTCTCCCGCCGGCCCACCACCTCGTCCCGGCTCAGCCCCCAGGCCTCCAGGGCGGCGGCGTTGATCATCATGATCCGGCATTCCCGGTCCTTGGCGACGATGAGTTCCGGCGTGCTGGCGGCGATGGTCTGGAGGAGCGCCGTGCTTTCCCGCAGGGCGGCCGCGGCCCGTTCCAGGGCCAGGGTGCGTTCCCCGACCCGGCGGTCCAGCTCGGTGTAGGCGTTGCGCATGGCCTTTTCCCGCTCCCGGTGCTCCCGGGCGTCCCGCACCACCAGGACGCCGCCCAGCAGGCTGCCGCCCCCGCCAAGGATGGGCATGGCGGTCACATCCACCGCCTGCAGCCCGCCGCCGGGCAGGCGGATGGCCGGTTCGCCCTCGGCGCTCACCGGCTGGCGCCGGGACAAGGCCGCCTGAAGCGGGCAGGTCACCGGCGCCTGGGTGCGCTCGTCGACCAGTTCCAGCAATTCCTCCACCGGCCGCCCTACCGCCGTGGTCGGCTCGATGCCGCACAGGGACTCGGTGGCGGGATTCATGAACCCCACGCGGCCTTCATCGTTGGCGGCGATCACCGCATCGCCGATATTGGCCAGCGTCACCTCCAGCCATTCCCGCTGGGTGTCGGCCCGGCTTTCCGCCAGGGAACGTCGCACATTCATGTCGTCTAGCTTGCTGGAAGTCCACCAGATCAGCGCCGTGCACACGATCACCATGGACACCGTCGCCAGCCCCTCGCCGGCCGCGACGTCGAACCATCCCCACTGCTGCCCCACCGCCTCCAGCCAGCCCACCCGGATGGGCAGGACGACGGCTGCCGGCAGCAGGCGGCGAAAGACCATGGCGCCCGGCGAATCATGCTCCAGCAGTTGGAGGAGCCGCTTCTCCGGCCGCATCGCGACCAGGCTGATACTGCTCGCAAGCAAGGCGAGTGCCGTGGGGAAGGCCATGTTCA
>JBLNBI010000154.1:0-5563 GCA_050259815.1 Actinomycetota bacterium
CCTTTGTCCTGATGCACAAGGTCCAGGACAAGCCCGCCCAGGGCGCCGAGGTCCTCAAGTTCTTCGAGTGGGCCTACAAGAACGGCGGCAAGATGGCCGAGGAAATGGACTACGTCGCCCTCCCGGACAACCTGGTCAAGCTGATCCACACTTCCTGGTCCGGCAACATCAAGGATGCCGCCGGCAAGCCGGTGTTCTCCAGCAAGTAATACGAGGCCTACTGCACCGATGGCGCAATCACTAGAAGCGGGCAAGCCGGATTTTTCGGCCGCCGAGCCCGCCATTGCTTCCAAGGCGTCGCTGATCAACCCCTCCCACGGGAGGGGGCGGTTCGGCGACGCCGTTTTCTTCAACCTGACCCGGGCCTTCGCGGTCCTGACCCTGGTCCTCCTCCTGGGGATCGTGGTTTCGCTCACCTGGAGCGCTTGGCCGTCCATCACCACCTTCGGCTTCGGTTTCCTCACCAGCAGCGAGTGGAACCCGCCGGCCGAGCGCTTCGGCGCCCTGGTGCCCATGTACGGCACCCTGGTGACCTCGGCCATCGCCCTGGTCATCGCCCTGCCCATCAGTTTCGGCATCGCCCTGTTCCTGACCGAGCTGGCGCCCACCTGGCTGCGCCGCCCCCTGGGCATCTGCATCGAGCTGCTGGCGGGCATTCCCAGTATCGTCTACGGCATCTGGGGCCTGCTGGTCTTCGCCCCCGTCTTCGGGCAGCACATCCAGCCCTGGATCGGCAAGACCCTGGGCCAGCTGCCCATCATCGGCAAGCTCTTTTCCGGGCCCGCCATCGGCATCGGCATCCTGGCCGCCGGCATCATCCTGGCCATCATGATCATCCCCTTCATCACCTCGGTGATGCGGGACGTCTTCGAATTGACTCCGCCCATGTTGAAGGAATCCTGCTACGGCCTGGGCGGCACCACCTGGGAAGTGGTGTGGAACGTGGTCCTGCCCTATACCCGGGTGGGCGTCATCGGCGGCGTCATGCTGGGCCTGGGCCGCGCCCTCGGGGAAACCATGGCGGTGACCTTCGTCATCGGCAACGCCAGCCTCCTGTCCAATTTCTCCCTGTTCATGCCCGGCAACAGCATCACCTCGGCCCTCGCCAACGAATTCGCCGAGGCTACCCCGGGGCTCTACACCTCCGCCCTGGTGGAGCTGGGCCTGATCCTCTTCGTCATCACCTTCATCGTGCTGTCCCTGTCCAAGCTGCTCCTCATGAAGCTGCAGCGCAACGACGGCGCCAAGAGCTGAGGCAAGCGACCATGAATCTCCGTACCCGTCGCAAGGCCGTCAATTTCCTGGCCCTTTCCCTCTCCCTGGCGGCCATGGGCTTCGGCCTCTTCTGGCTGGCCTGGATCCTGTGGATGGTCCTCGACCTGGGCCTGGGCGCCCTGTCCATGAGCCTCTTCACCGAGATGACCCCGCCCCCGGGCGCCGCCGGCGGCCTCAAGAACGCCATCGCCGGCAGCCTGATCATGGTCGGCCTGGCCATGGCCATGGCTACCCCGGTGGCCATCCTGGCCGGCATCTACCTGGCGGAATACGGCCAGCGCACCGTCCTGGGCAAGGTGACCCGCTTCATCAACGATATCCTGCTCTCGGCGCCGTCCATCGTCATCGGCCTCTTCGTCTATGCGGTGTATGTGGCCAACGTGGGCAAATTCTCCGGCCTGTCCGGGGCCATCGCCCTGGCGCTCTTGGTGATCCCGGTGGTGGTGCGCACCACCGAGGACATGCTGGCCCTGGTGCCCAACACCCTGCGGGAAGCCGCTTACGCCCTGGGGGCGCCCAAGTGGAAGGTCATCATGCTGGTGACCCTGCGCTCCGCCAAGACCGGCGTGGTGACCGGCATCCTGCTGGCGCTGGCCCGGATTTCCGGCGAAACCGCGCCGCTCCTCTTTACCGCCCTGTCCAACCAGTTCTGGAGCGTCGATCTCTCGGAACCCATGGCCAACCTGCCGGTGACCATTTTCAAATTCGCGATGAGCCCCTTCCAGGACTGGCAGCAGTTGGCCTGGGCCGGCGTCTTCCTCATCACCCTCGGCGTCCTCACCCTGAACGTCATCGCCCGGGTGATGTTCCGGAAGGTTGAGCATCGCTGATCCCAACGCATACGACCAAGACAAACTTATGATGCCCGTCGATTCATCCGTCCAGACCCTGACGCCCGAGATCAGCATCAGGAACCTGAACTTCTACTACGGCAAGGCCCTGGCCCTGAAGAATATCAACCTCGATATCTTCAAGGGCAAGGTCACCGCCTTCATCGGCCCCTCCGGCTGCGGCAAATCCACCCTGCTGCGCACCATCAACCGCATGTACGACCTCTACCCCGGCCAGCGGGCCGAGGGGGAACTGCTCATCGAGGGCAGCAACATCCTGGACAAGGGCGTCGATACCATCGCGCTCCGTGCCAAGGTGGGCATGGTGTTCCAGAAGCCGACCCCGTTCCCCATGTCCATCTACGAGAACATCGCCTTCGGGGTGCGCATGCACGAGAAGCTCTCCCGCAGCCAGATGGACGACCGGGTGGAGTGGGCGCTCACCAAGGCGGCCCTGTGGGACGAGGTGAAGGACAAGCTCAACCAGGCCGGCACCGGCCTCTCCGGCGGCCAGCAGCAGCGTCTGTGCATTGCCCGGGGCGTGGCGGTGAAGCCCTCCGTGCTCCTCCTGGACGAGCCCACCTCGGCCCTGGACCCGATTTCCACCATGCGCATCGAGGAACTGATCCACGAGCTGAAGTCGGAATTCACCATCGCCATCGTCACCCACAACATGCAGCAGGCGGCCCGGGTTTCCGATTTCACCGCCTACATGTACCTTGGCGAACTGGTGGAATTCGGCAAGACGGACGACGTCTTCATCAAGCCGAAGGACAAGCGTACCGAAGACTACATCACCGGCCGCATGGGCTAAGGGAGCAAAGAATGACCGAACATACCCAACACCTCACCCGCGCCTTCGACGAAGAGCTGAACCGCCTGCGCACCCTGGTCCTGGAGATGGGCGGGCTGGTGGAGTCCCAGATCCTGTCCGCCACCCACGCCTATCACACCGGCGAAATCGAGGTGGTGGCCGAGATCGTCGCCAACGACAAGAAGGTGAACAGCTTCGAGCAGACCATCGACGACCAGTGCGTCCAGGTCATCGCCAAGCGCCAGCCGGCGGCCTTCGACCTGCGTCTGGTCATGGGCGTCGGCAAGATCGTCACCGACCTGGAACGGATCGGCGACGAGGCCAAGAAAATCGGCAAGGGCGCCCGCCGTCTCCACGAAAAGGGCCCGGTGATCCTGCCCCGGGACGCGGTGGATGTCCGCCACGTGGCCTCCCTGGCCGTCACCATGCTGCGCCAGGCCCTGGACGCCTTCGCCCGCCTGGACACCGCCGCTGCCGTCGAGGTGATCAAGAGCGACGACAACGTGGATGTGGGCTTCAAGTCCATCATCCGCCAGCTCATCACCTTCATGATGGAAGACCCCCGCACCATCTCCGGCGCCATCGACGTCATCTGGATCGCCCGGGCGGTGGAGCGCATCGGCGACCACGCCAAGAACATCGCCGAGCAGGTGATCTACATCGCCGAGGGCCGGGACATCCGCCATCCCGCCAAGGAGAAGAAGGCGTGAATCCCACCATCCTGGTTGTCGAGGACGAACCGGCCATCCAGGAGCTGCTGGCCATCAACCTGAAGCACGCCGGCTTCCTGGTGGTCCGCGCCGGCAGCGCCGAGGAAGGCGAAAACGCCATCCGCTCGGCCCTGCCCGACCTGGTGATCCTGGACTGGATGCTGCCGGGCCAATCCGGCGTTTCCCTGGCCAAGAAGCTCCGCCAGGACGAGCGCACCCGGGAGCTGCCCATCATCATGCTCACCGCCCGGGTCCACGAGGAAGACAAGATTCAGGGGCTGGAGGCCGGGGCCGACGACTACGTCACCAAGCCTTTCTCCCCCAAGGAGCTGGTCGCCCGGGTCCGCGCCGTGCTGCGCCGCCGGGCGCCCCACCTGGCAGGGGAGGCGGTGGAATTCGGAGGCCTGTCCCTCAACCCCAGCACCCACCGGGTCACGGCCAATGGCCAGAACCTGGACCTGGGGCCCACCGAGTTCCGCCTCCTCTTCTTCTTCATGACCCACCCGGAGCGGGTCTATTCCCGGGCCCAGCTCCTGGACGAAGTGTGGGGCGACCACGTCTTCATCGAGGAGCGCACGGTGGATGTCCATATCCGGCGCCTGCGGGCGGCCCTGGAGCCCTCCGGCCACCATGAGCGGGTGGAGACGGTGCGGGGCACCGGCTACCGCTTCCGCGGCAACTGAGGAGCGAGGACGATGCCCGGTCCCATCGCCAGCGCCCTGGTCTATGTGGTGGTTTCCGCCGCCATCGGCCTCGTCATGGGGCTGATGGTGTCGTCGGATGCGGGCTGGGCGGCCTTCTCCGTCTGCCTCCTGGGACAGCTCGCCTACCACTCCCGGCAATACGTCCTCCTCGACCGCTGGTCCCAGGCCCCCTGTCCCGAGCGGGAACTGGGCGGGGAGGGCATCTGGTACGTGCCCTTCTCCCGGGTCTATCGCCACGAGCGGGAGCTGCGCCGGGAAATCGCCAATCTGCAGGGCGAACTGGCGCGCTTCGCCGCCGCCGGGCAGGCCATCAACGACGGCATCGTTTCCCTGGACCTGGCCGGGCGCATCGAGTGGTGCAACCGCTCGGCGGAGCGCTACCTGGGCCTCGACCAACGTGCCGACGTGGGCCAGCCCATCATCAACCTGGTCCGCCAGCCGGCCTTCGTGGCCTACCTGAACGCCGGCGATTTCAGCGAGCCCCTGCGGCTCCGCTCCGAGCGGACCGGGGACTGCATCATTTCCATCCGGGTGACGGAATACGGTACCGACCGGCGCCTCATCCAGGTCAAGGACGTTACCCAGGCCGAGCGCCTGGACCAGATGCGGCGGGATTTCGTGGCCAACGTCTCCCACGAGCTGCGTACCCCCCTCACCGTCCTGGCCGGTTTCCTCGAGACTTTCCGGGAGATGGAGCTGACCCCGGAGGAGCGCTCCCATTACCTGGCTCTCATGACCGAGCAGTCGGAGCGGATGCTGCGGCTTCTCCAGGACCTTCTCACCCTGTCCTCCATCGAATCGGCGCCGCCGCCCTCCGAAGACGAGCGCATCGACGCCGAATCCCTGGTGGACAAGCTCTACCGGGACGCCAAGGCTCTCTCCGGCGGCCGCCACGACATCCAGCTGGAAGTGCAGGGCCACGGCGATCTGCGAGGCTCGGAAAGCGAGATCAGCAGCGCCCTCGGCAACCTGGTTTCCAACGCCGTGCGCTACACCCCGGCGGGCGGGCGGATCACCCTGCGCTGGACCGCCGGGCCGGAGGGGGCGGAATTTTCGGTGGAGGATACCGGCATCGGCATCGATCCCCTGCACCTGCCCCGGCTCACCGAACGCTTCTACCGGGTGGACCGGGGGCGGTCTCGGGAAAGCGGCGGCACCGGCCTCGGGCTGTCCATCGTCAAGCATTCCCTGTCCCGGCACCAGGCCGTACTGGACATCCGCAGCACCCCG
>JBLNBI010000155.1:0-15853 GCA_050259815.1 Actinomycetota bacterium
CATGGCCGCCATGGTCACCTGGAAAACATCCCGGGGAATCAGCCCTCCGTCGCTGCCCAGTTCCAGGAGCACGAAGCCGAACTCCCCGGCCTGGGCAAGCTGCACCGCCGTGCGCACCCCCACCTCCAGGGAATTCTTCATGGCCAGGGTCAGCGCCATGACGATGCCGCCCTTGGCCAGGATGAGCAGCACGACGGCGGTGAGCACGGACAGGGGATTGTGGACCACGTAGCCCACATCCAGGAGCATGCCGATGGTGACGAAGAAGAGCCCCAGCAGCACGTCCCGGAAAGGCCGCACGTCGGCCTCCACCTGGTGGCGGTACACCGTCTCGGCGATCAGCATGCCGCCGACGAAAGCGCCCAAAGCCAAGGAAAGCCCCGCCATGTAGGTGAGCCAGGACAGCCCCACCACTACCAGCAGAACGTTGAGCATGAAGAATTCGGGGGATTTCTGCCGGGCCACCGCATCGAACCAGCGGCGCATGAAACGCTGGCCGAGGACGATGAGCACCGCCAGCAGCACCGCCGCCTGGGCCAGGGCCGTCCCTAGGGTGGAGGCGATGTCGCCGGTCTTGCCGGAGAGGGCAGGGATGGCGATGAGGAGCGGCACCACGGCCAGGTCCTGGAAGAGCAGCACCGCCATGGTCTGCCGGCCGGGGAGGGAATGGAGTTCCAGGCGCTCCGACAGGAGGCGGGAAACGATGGCGGTGGACGACATGGCGCAGGCCGCCCCGACGGCGAATCCGACCCGCCAGTCCTGGCCATAGTAGAAGACGGTGGCGGCGGTGGTGATCGCCAGGGTCGCCAGGACCTGGGCGCCGCCGAAGCCGAACACCAGCCGCCGCATGGCCCGCATGCGGGCGAGGCTGAATTCCAGGCCGATGGAGAACATCAGGAAGACCACGCCGAACTCGGCAATGTGGGAGGTGTTCTCGGTTTCGGCCAGGTAGCCCAGGCCGTGGGGGCCGACGGCGATGCCCACGGCCAGATAGGCGAGCATGGGCGGCAGCCGGAGCTGGCGGGCGACGGCCACCGCCAGCACGGCGGCGACCAGGAGGAGGACGAGGGATTGCAGGGGACCGGACATGGATTCGGAATCGATTCAGGGAACCCTGACGGATTCCTGACCCGATTCTAGCATCCGTCCCCGGCCGTTCCCCCGGGAAAGCAGTCCCAGAGCCCTATTCGGGCGATTTCGAATCCATGGTCAGGGTGACCGGGCCGTCGTTCACCAGGCTCACCTGCATGTCGGCGCCGAAAACGCCGGTAGGCACCGGCTTGCCCAGGGCGGCGGAAAGCCTGGCGACGAAGCGCTCGAAGAGGGGCTGGGAAATATCCCCGGCCGCCGCCCGCCCCCAGGAGGGCCGGTTGCCTTTGCGGGTGGAGGCGTAGAGGGTGAATTGGGACACCGCCAGGATGTCGCCCCCGGCGTCCTGGACGCTGCGGTTCATCACCCCCGCCTCGTCCGGAAAGATGCGCAGCTTGGTGAGCTTGCCTGCCATCCACTCCAGGTCGGCATCGCCATCCTCCGCCTCGAAACCGGCCAGGACCAGGAGCCCCGGCCCGATGGCGCCCACCGTCCGGCCATCCACCTCGACCGCCGCCTGGCGCACCCGCTGTACCACCACCCTCATGCTCTTCTCCGTAAACAGCCCGTTGCGCCCCTCAACCGGGGTGAAGGCCCCAAATATACAGCGCTCCGGCGCCGGCTATCCATGCCATGGCGATATGCCTACAATGCCCCTTTCCCTTGCCGCCCTTCCCAGGAAAGGACCGTCCATGAGTTTGAAGAAGTTCGCCGCACTCTGCCTGGCCGGAATGCTGAGCGCCGGCGCCCTGGCCGCCGCTCCGACCCCGGTAACTTCCGTCGTCCTCTATCCGGGCGGCGCCACGGTAGTCCGCACCGCCCAGGTGGCCCCCGGCGCGACCCAGGTGGTCATGGCCGGACTGCCGGCCCGCTTCGATTCCCAGACCCTGCGGGCCGAGGCCGGCCCCGGCATTCGCATCGGCGACATCGTCACCCTGGATGCGGCCCGCACCGAGGCGGTGAATCCGGCCGAAGCGGAACTGGAGGGCAAGATCCAGGCCCTGGAAGACCAGCAGGCGGCCGTCGAGGGCGAAATCAAGGCGGTAGAGATCGTCAAGGCTTATCTGGAACGCCTGGGAGACTCCGGCTCTTCCGATCGCCCCAGTGCCGCGCCGGACGCCCGCTCCCTGGCCGGCGTCATCGACACCGTCGGCCGCAGCGCCGGCGAGGCCATGGCGAAAATCCAGCGGCTCAATATCCAGAAACGGGACGTCGGCAAGAAGATCGAAGCCCTGCGCCGGGACCTGGCCCGGCTGCGCACCGGCTCCAAGGACTCACGCACTGTACTCGTGAACGTGGCAGCCGACCGGGCCGGCACCCTGAAGCTCAGCTACCAGGTTCCCAACGCCGGCTGGAAGCCGGCCTACCGGGCCCTCCTCGACTCTACTTCCGGCAAGGTGGAGCTGGAGCGGCTGGCGACGGTTTCCCAGAAGACCGGCGAGGACTGGAGCAACGTCAGGCTGGTGCTCTCCACCGCCCAGCCCCGCCAGTCTCCCACCGGGCCCGAGCCGCAGCCCTGGCTGCTGTCTTACTACCCGCCGCAGCCCCAATCGGACAAGATGATGGCTGCCCCCCGCGCCCCGGCGCCTGTCGCTTATGGGATTGCCGACCGGGCTCTTTCCCAAGATAGGGAGCCCCCCTATTACCCGCCCACCTTCGTCACCCAAGGCAATTTCTCCACCGAATTCGAGGCCCCCACCCGGGTCACCCTGCCCAGCGACGGCCGGGAAGTCTCGGTCCCCTTGGCGAAGCAGACCCTGCCGGTGAAGCAATACCTGCAGATCGCCCCCCGCCTGGACAAGTCCGCGGTTGTCACCGCCGAGGCCTCGCGACCCGAGGGCGTCTGGCCGGCCGGCAACCTCCAGCTTTTCCGGGACGGCAACTATGTCGGGGCGACCCAGTGGAATCCCCTGCGCTCGGACCACTTCGTCTTTTCCTTCGGCCGCGACGAACTGGTACGGGTGGCGGTGGACGAGGTGGAGGGCAAGTCCGGCACCAAGGGCGTCTTCGGCGGCCGCCAGGAGCGCCGCATGGCCGACGTCTTCACCCTGACCAGCGCCCACCGCAAACCGGTGGACGTGGTGGTATTGGAATCCTCTCCGGTCGCCACCTCCGACGAAATCCGGGTGCAGGCGACCTTCGATCCCAAGCCCACGACCACCACCTGGGAGCAGAAACGGGGCGTGGTGGCCTGGGAGAAGACCCTGGCGCCCAACGAGACCGCCAAGTTCTCCGTGGATTACGCCATCGACTATCCCAAGGAAGGCAGCGTTTCCGGGCTGCGCTGACTCCGCCCGGGGATCACCCCGCGATACCGGACGGACCGCGCCACGCTACTTCGTCCGTCCGGTTTTCCTTTTCCCTGCCGGCTTGCCAATCTGGTGTCATCTCAACACCAAGGGCATTCACCATGAAACGCTGGCTCACTTTCCTCCCACCGGGCATCGTCCTGGCGGCCGTCACCGCCATGCTGGTCCACGGCCCCATTCCCCAGTTGGCCAATTACCATGATTTCGCCGACCAGTCCGTCCTCCTTGGCCTGCCCCACGGGGCGGACGTGGCCTCCAACCTGGGCTTCGCCCTGGTGGGCCTGTGGGGATGGCTGTGCCTTTTTCCGGAACGCGACCACCCGGCGCTGCGGGCGGGATGGCCCGGCTACGGACTCTTCCTGGCGGCGCTGACCCTCACTGCCGTCGGTTCCAGCTTCTACCACTGGGCGCCGGACAATGCCCGGTTGCTGTGGGACCGCCTGCCCATCGCCCTGGCCTGCGCCGGGCTCTTGGCCGCCGTCCGGGGCGAAACCCGATCGGAGACAAACTGCGGGATGGACACGATTTCCCTGGCCGCCTTCGCGGTGGGGAGCGTTGCCTGGTGGTATCTGACGGAAAGCCTGGGACGGGGCGACCTGCGCCCTTACCTGCTGCTCCAGGGGGCGCCCCTCGCCCTCGTGCCCCTGTGGCAGTGGATCTACGGCGCGCCCCGGGCGGATCGGGTGTGGTTCGGCGCTGCCCTAGGCTTCTACATCCATGCCAAGGGGGCGGAGGTCTATGATCACCAGCTCCTGGCGGCCCTGGGCTGGATCAGCGGCCACACCCTCAAGCACCTGCTGGCGACGGCTGCGGCTTGGCTGCTGGTGTGGCGGCTGGCTGGGCGGGTGCGCTCTCCGCGGGAGGATTGATCCGTTCCTCCACCTCGGGTTTCTGCACCGGCAGGCCCATGGGCTGCATGGCGACGCCGCCGTTGCAGCCCTTGCTGTCATGCAGGCTCCATAGCTGCACCATGCGGATGTTGGCGCTTTCCAGGGCGGCGCTCTTCTCCCGGGTGTTGCCGATCCAGCGCTTTTCCAGGACGGCGGGGATGTCGTACCAGTTGTGCTCCATGGACTTGTTCACGTACTCGACGAAACCCACCACCCGGGTCATTTCCATCTCGATGTCCTTGCAGCTCATGGCATCCCGCTCGTAGCTGCTGAGTTCCCCCTGCCGCCCCAAGTCCTTGGTGGCACAGCCCGGGAGGGACAAAAGAGCGAATACCGCCGCGGCGAACGTAGCGCTGTTTTTCATCGGAAGAACCTCCTGGAGCCTGGGATGGACGGTCGGGCCGGAGCCCAGGGGCGAAGCGTTGCGGTTCGCCCAGGGAACTTGGCCCCAGCTCACTTTATGAATTCCAGCTCGTCACCGCCATTCGGTGCATCCGGCATTTCCCCCGGGGATCGGCACCTCCCTGCGCCATGGGGAAGCAGGAAAAAGCCCCATGCTTCTGCGCTAAGGAACCTATGGCATGCCTATAATCAACTTAGGCATACGGTATTCACCTTATTCCATCGATCGTGGACCCGCTATTTCTCCTCGCCCTCGCCACCGTCGTCATCGTCCTGGTGTTCGATTACACCAACGGCTTCCATGACGCGGCCAACATCGTCGCGACGGTGATCGCCTCCCGGGCCATGACGCCGGTCCAGGCGGTGATCGTGGTGGGCGTCTTCGAATTCCTCGGCCCACTCCTGGGCGGGACGGCGGTGGCGGACACCATCGGCAAGTTCGTGACCCTGGGGGACGTGGTGCCGGTCCTTTCCCTGTCCATCCTCCTGTGCGGGCTCATCGGGGCCATCGTCTGGAACCTGGGCACCTGGTACTTCGGCATTCCCTCCTCCTCGTCTCATGCCCTGGTGGGCGGACTCATCGGCGCCGTGGTGGTGTCGGTGGGCGGCGACCATGTGGTCTGGGGATTCTCCGAACTCATGGACGGCCACCTCACCGGCATCGTCAAGGTGCTGGCGGCCCTGGTCGCCTCCCCCTTCATCGGCTTCTGGGTCGGCTACCTCATGCACCGGCTGCTCAATGCCTTCCTGGTCACCGCCCGGCCGGCCGCCAACTCCCGCCTGCGGGCCGCCCAGTTCGTCACCGCCGCCGGACTGGCCTTTTCCCACGGCGCCAACGACGCCCAGAAAAGCATGGGCATCCTGACCCTGGTGCTGCTCCTGGGGGGCTTCATCCCGAAATTCGAAGTGCCCTTCTGGGTCATGGTGGCCTGCGCCAGCGCCATCACCCTGGGCATCCTGTCCGGCGGCTGGCGCATCGTCCGCACCTTGGGCTTCGCCATCTACCGGGTACGGCCCATCCACGCGCTGGGCTCCCAGCTCACTTCGGCAGCCGTGATTCTGGGCGCCTCGGCGGGCGGGGCGCCGGTGTCCACCACCCACGTGGTCGCCACTTCCATCATGGGTATCGGCGCCTCGGAACGCCCCCGGGCGGTGCGCTGGGCCAAGGCCAAGGACATCGCCCTCACCTGGCTCATCACCATTCCCGGATCGGCCCTGGTCGGTATCCAGGCCTACGCCCTCGTCAATCTCTTCCTCGGAAAAGCATGAGGAGCCCGCCATGAGCGAAAAAGCCTCCCCCTCCGTCTTCCGCCGGCTGTTCGAGCGGGTCTTCCCCAAGATGCCGGACTTCTTCGCGCTCCTCTCCGAGCAGTGCCGGCATGTGGCCCATTCCACCGACCTGCTGGTGGAGTTCATGGAAACCGGCGACGCCGAAGTGGGCCTCCTGATCCGCAAGGACGAGCACGACGCGGACGTGGTCAAGGTACGCAACCTCCACACCCTGAACGAGGCCTTCTCGACGCCCATCGACCGGGAAGACATCTACCGGGCCATCGTGGACCTGGACGAGATCGTCAATTACTGCAAGACCACGGTGAACGAGATGGACGTCCTGGGAGTGGCGCCGGACAAGCACTGCCTGGAGATGGCCATGCACATCAAGATGGGTGTGGATGCCCTGGCGGCGGGCTATAGCCGGCTGGCCTCCCTGCCGGCGGGAGCGGCCGGGGACGCGGATGCCGCCCGCAAGGCCGAGCGCAAGGTGGAGAAGTGCTATCGCCGCGCCATCGCCGACCTGTTCCAGGGGGACGACTACATCAACATGTTCAAGCGCCGGGAAATCTACCGGCACCTGTCCAATGCCGCGGACCGTATGGCCAACTGCGCCAATACGCTCCACGACATCGTGGTGAAGATGTGCTGATCAGCCGGCCTCAGCGACCAGCTTGATCTTCTCCCCCACGAAATCCACCACCTGCCCCGGGCGCAGCTTGGCCCGCTTGCGGGTTTCCACCTGGCCGTCCACCCGGACGTAGCCGTCGGCAATGGCGGCATGGGCGGCACCGCCGGATTCACTGAGGCCGGTGGCCTTCAGGAGTTGGTCCAGCTGGATGTACTCGCCCCGGATGGGAAATTGGATGGCCATGGTCTGTCTTTCTGAAAAATGAATTATTGGTCCACCAGGACCAGATGGACCCGGCAGGGACCGTGGGCGCCCAGCACAATTGTCTGCTCGATGTCGCCGGTGCGGGACGGCCCGGATACGAAATTGACGGCCCGGGGCAGCACGCCCTTCTCGGCCCGCAGCAGGGCGAAGGCGTCTTCCATGGTGGCCACGATACGGGCCACCGGGACGACGGCGATGTGGATTTCCGGCAGGAGGCTGACGGTGGCCGGGGTGTCGGGCCCGGACAGGAGCATGATCGTGCCGGTCTCGGCGATGGCGCAGAAGCAGCCGGTGATGCCAATGCGGTCGGCATCCTCCGCCCCCCGGGCCTCAACATTCAGGCCTGCCAAACGCCAGTCCACTCCGGCCATGTCGGGCGCTGCCACGATCGGCCCGGATTCACTGCCCAGATAGCGTGCCACCGCAGCGGGCACCTCGGAAAGGCTGCCCACCCGGTCGACGGTGCTCGCCAGGGGCTCGGCCTTGGCCCGGAAGCGCTCCGCCAGGTCGCCCCCAACCCGGGGCTGGGGTCCCAGGTTACGGGCGGCCATGAGGGCTTCGGCGGCCTGCCGGCGGGCGGCAAAGTCGCCCTTGCCGACACCGGCCCGGACCCGTTTCAGGATGTCGTCGCGGCTGCTCATGCCACCCGGTTCCTAGGCGTGCCCGCCGCGAAGGCTTCGATATTGTCGATGAGCTGGTCCGCCAAGGTCTGCATGGCCGGCCGGCTGGCCCAGGCGACATGGGGGGTCAGCAGGAAATTGGGGAGGGCCAGGAGTTCCGGATCCACCATGGGGTGGCCGTCGGGCGGCGGCTCGGCGGTGATGACGTCGAAGCCCGCCCCGCCGATCCAGCCCTCCTTGAGGGCGCGGACCAGCGCCGCCTCGTCCACCAGCCCGCCCCGGGCGGTGTTGATGAGGAATGCAGTGGGCTTCATGGCCGTCAGCTCGGCTTCGCCGATGAGCCCGGTGGTATCCGGGGTGAGCGGGCAGTGCAGGCTGATGGCATCCGCTTCCTTGAGCACGGTGTCGAAGGCGGTATAGCCGGGGCGAACCGTCGCCGCCCCCTTGTGCTCCGCCCGCAGGATCCGCATGCCGAAGGCCTCGGCCAAGCGCACCACGCCTTCCCCCAGGCTGCCGCTGCCCACCACGCCCAGGGTCGAGCCGTGGAGATCGCGGATGGGATGGTCGAAGAAACAGAACTGGTCGGAACGCTGCCAGCGCCCTTCCTGGACCGATTGCCTGTAGGCGAAGAGGTTGCGGGACAGGGACAGGAGCAGGGCGAGGGCATGCTCGGGTACGGTGTGCTTCGCATAGCCCTGGATATTGGAAACCACAATGCCCCGGGCCCGGCAGGCGTCCAGATCCACATTGTTGGTGCCGGTGGCGGCCACGGCCACCATCTTCAGGTCCGGCAGGCGGGAGATCAGGTCCCCCGGCAGGCGCACCTTGTTCACGATGGCGATGGTGGCGCCCTGGAGGCGCTCTTCCACCTCTGCCTGGAGGGTACTGGGATACTCCACCCAGTCATGGGGGAAGGCGGGCCGGCGCACGTCGGCGATGACCGAATCCCGCTCCAGGTAGACGATGCGCTGCATCAGGCTTCCCGGGCGCTGAAGGACTTGCCGTGGCGGGCGGCAATGGCGCCGATCTTCTGGCCCAGGGCGGCGTCGCCGGCGTAGGCCACCCGACCGATGGAGGGAGAGGCGCACAGGCCGTCGATGGCGGCTTCGTCCCCTTGCAACAGGTTGAGCACCCCGGCGGGCCAGCCAGCCCGGGCGGAGAGCTCGCACAGGGCAAAGACGGCGGAGGACGCCTTGGGGCTGGGCTTCACCACCACGGTGGCGCCGGAGGCCAGGGCGGATGCCGCGAGTTCGGCCGTGGCCGCCAGGGGACGGCTTGCATCCGCCAGCACGGCCACCACGCCGGGCTCGCCGGCAGACGAACCGCGCAGGGCGGCGACGGCGGCCTCCACTTCGGCACCGGCATCGGCTTCGCTCTTGCCCGTCTCCTGCCGCACCAGTTTGGCGAAATGCCCGGCGTAACCGGCCAGGGCATCGGCCAGGGCCGACAGGTGAGCCTGGCGCTCGGCAGCCGTCAGGGCTGCCCAGGCGGGCTGCGCAGCCTGGGCGGCGTTGGCGGCCTCGGCAGCCTCGGCGGCACCGCACAGGGGCACCCGGCGCACGGCGTCGCCGGTCTGGGCGTCGATCACGTCGAAGAAGGACTCGGTCACGGTAAGGTAGGCGTGGCCATTGACCCACATGGGAATAGCCATGGGACCGTCGGGAGCCAGATTCATTGCTTTCTCCTTGCTGCGTATTGTTCTAGGAAGGTCTTGCCGGCGGCGGGGGCAGGCAGGTCGCGCCCTTCGGTCCAGCCAGGCGCCAGGCCGAAGATCCGGATGCGATGTTCATCGCCCCCCAGCCATTTCAGGTAGCGGGCGGCCCGGCGGGCGAGCCAGCGGTACAGGGCAGGCTGCCGGGCGATCCAGGCCCAGGCTTTCAGCGCCAGCCGCTCGCTCCAGGGGCGCAAGCGTCGCTCCACCTGCTGCTCCCGCAGGCGGCGCATGAGGTCCGGCAGGGGAATATTGACCGGGCACACCGAACCGCACTGGTTGCAGCCGGTGGAGGCGTGGGGCAGGTCCAGGGCATTTTTGAGGCCGGTGTAGAGGGGCGTGAGCACCGAGCCCATGGGGCCGGGATAGACCCAGCCATAGGCGTGGCCACCGAGGGAAAAATACACCGGGCAATGGTTCATGCAGGCGCCGCAGCGGATGCAGCGCAGCATGGGCTGGAAGTCCGTGCCCACCAGCCCCGCCCGGCCGTTATCCACTAGGATGAAGACCATTTTCTCGGGGCCATCCCGGTCCTCGGCACCTTTGTTGCCGGTGAGCAGGGACACGTAGTTGGAAATGCTCTGGCCGGTGGCGGAGCGGGGCAGCATCCGCATGAGGGTGGCGAAGTCCTCCAGGGTGGGGACGACCTTCTCGATGCCGGTGACCACCACGTGGACCTTGGGCAGGGTGGTGACCATGCGGCCGTTGCCCTCGTTGGTGACCAGGGCCACCGAGCCGGTTTCGGCGATGAGGAAATTGCCCCCGGAGATGCCCATGTCGGCGGAGAGGAAATGCTGGCGCAGCACCTCCCGGGCCTCCCGGGTCATGGCGGGGATGTTGGCGGAATCCACCGCATGGCGAGGCTTGCCGTGGTGCTTTTCGAAGAGGTCGGCGACTTCGGCCAGGGTCTTGTGCACCGCCGGGGCGATGATGTGGGAGGGCGTCTCGCCCGCCAGCTGGACGATGTATTCCCCCAGGTCGGTCTCCACCGGCCGGATGCCTGCCGCTTCCAGGGCCTCGTTGAGCCGGGCCTCCTCGGAGAGCATGGACTTGGACTTGGTAACCTTCTTCACCCCGTGGCGGCGAGCGATATCCACCACCAATTGGGCGACTTCCTCGCCGTCCCGGGCCCACAGCACCTCCGCGCCGGTAGCCCTGGCCTTTTCCTCGAAGATTTCCAGCCAGACGTCCAGGTCGTCCACCACCCGGTTGCGAATGTCCTTGCAGGCGGCCCGCAGGGTCTCGAACTCGATGCCGTCCTCCCGCAGGCTCTCCATGCCCTTGGCCCGCTTGCCCACGAACAGGGGCTTGGCCTTTTCCAGGGCTTTCTGGAGCACCGGGTTGCGCACCTTCTCCGCCGCCCGGGCCCGGAAGAACATGGCCTGGGACTGCATCAGTTGGGCTCCTCGCCGGCGAGCACTTCGGCGATGTGCAGCACCTTGGTTTTCTCGTCGCCCCGACGCCGCAGCCGGCCCTCGATATTGAGCAGGCACCCCAGGTCGCCGCCCACCACGGCATCGGCTCCCGCCGCCGCGACGCAGTCGCACTTGCGGTCCACGATGGCAGTCGAGATGTCGCCAAACTTCACCGAGAAGGCGCCGCCGAAGCCGCAGCATTCTTCGCTGCCGGTCATTTCCTTGAGTTCAAGCCCGGGCACCCGGGACAGGAGCTTCCGGGGCTGGCCCTTGATGCCCAGGCCGCGCAGTCCCTTGCAGGAATCGTGATAGGTGACGCTGCCCTCGAAACGGCCGGACACTGCGTCCAGGCCGACCTTCTCGGCCAGGAAGGCGGTCAGCTCCCAGGTCCGTTCCGCCAGGGCCTTGGCCCGGGGTCCCCAGGCCGGGTCATCCGCCAGCATCTCGGGATAGACGTTCTTCACATGGTCGGCGCAGGAGCCGGAAGGAATGACCACCTGGTCGTAGCCTTCCAGGTCGGCGATGGTCTTCTTCGCCAGGTCCCGGGCGGCGGCGGAATCGCCGGCGCTCCATGCCGGCTGGCCGCAGCAGGTCTGGCCCGGCGGCACCACCACTTCGCAGCCGGCGGATTCCAGGAGTCTCAGGGCGGAGAACCCGACCGACGGACGCATCACGTCCACCAGGCAGGTAACGAACAAGGCTACACGCATGCTAATATATTGCGCCGCACAAAGAGGCCCGAAAAAGGGTCCTATGCTAATCAAACCGCGCGAATAAAGGAATCCAGTTGGCTGAGGTTGCCAAGAATCCCAGTTCGATCCAGGTCATCGAGCGCATGATGTCCCTCCTCGATGCCCTCGCCGCTTCGCCCGACCCGGCCAGCCTCAAGCAATTGGCCCAGGCGACGGAACTGCATCCCTCCACTGCCCACCGCATCCTGGGGGCCATGACCTCCGCCCGCTTCGTCGAGCGCCAGGAATCCGGCACCTACCGCCTGGGCATCCGCCTCCTGGAATTGGGCAACCTGGTGAAGTCCCGCATCAACCTGCGGGAGGTCGCCCTACCCTTCATGCAGCGCCTGCACGAGACCATCGGCGAAGCCATCAACCTCGGCGCCCGCCACGACGACGAGATCATCTACATCGAGCGCACCTCGTCGGGCCGTTCCCTGGTGCGGGTGGTCTACCTGGTGGGGGGGCGCGCGCCTCTGCACCTCACCTCGGTGGGCAAGCTTTTCCTGGCCGCCGACGGCCCTCAGAAAGTCCGGGAATACGCCAAGCGCACCGGCTTGCCGGGCAAGACCCCCTATTCCCTAAGCACCCTGGCCAATCTGGAAAAGGAACTGGACAAGATCCGCCGCCACGACATCGCCTACGACAACGAGGAAGCCGAACTGGGCCTCAAGTGCGTGGCCGCCCCCATCCGTGACGACGAGGGCCACTTGATTGCAGGACTATCGGTTTCCGCCCCGGCGGATCGCCACGATCCGGACTGGGTCGACCTGGTCAAGAAGACGGCCGACGACATTTCCCACGCCCTCGGTTTCGACAGGAAGTAGGAACGAACGCCGGATGACGGAAACAAAAAAGCCGCCCTTTCAGGCGGCTTTTTTACATGGACCGTTCCGGGGCGGTTAAACGGAATTTCCGGCGCCGGCCACGGCGAAGCGCGGGCTTTCCATCCACTTCTTGATACGCATGGCGTCGCCCACCCGGGTCATCTTGCCGTTGGAATCCAGCAGCACGATGACCACCGGCTTCTCGGCGACCTTGGCCTGCATCACCAGGCAGCGGCCGGCCTCGGAAATGTAGCCGGTTTTGGAAACGCCGATTTCCCAACGGTCATTGCGGATCAGGGCATTGGTGTTGCGGAAATCCTGGACGCGGCCGTTCAGGTCCACCCGGGCTTCGGCGGTGGTGGAGAAGGCGCGGATTTCCGGGTACTGGGCAGCAGCCGCCACCATCTTGGCCAGATCGTGGGCGGTAGAAACGTTGTTGGTGGACAGCCCTGTGGGTTCCTCAAAGCGGCTGTTGGTCATGCCCAGGCTGTGGGCCTTGCGGTTCATGGCCGCCACGAAGGCGGGCATCCCGCCCGGGTAGTGGCGCCCCAGGGCATGGGCCGCCCGATTCTCGGAAGACATGAGGGCCAGCAGCATGGCCATTTCCCGGGTCATGGTGGTACCGACCCGCAGGCGGGAAGAGGTGCCCTTGAGGGTGTCCACGTCCTCGTCGCCGATGGCGATGACTTCCTGCATGTCCAGTTTGGCATCCAGCACGACCATGGCGGTCATGAGCTTGGAAATGGAGGCGATGGGAACGACCGTGTCCGGATTCTTCTGGAAAACCGGCTTGCCGGTGGCCTGGTCGATCACCAGGGCGGAGGCGGAAAAGAGTGCCAGGCGGCCCGGCTCCCAATCCTGCAGGGAAACCTTCTGGATCGGCTTCCGGGCAGGCAGGGCTGCATGGACATGCGGCTTGGCCGGCTTGCCGGCGACCTTGTGGGATTTTTTGCTGGAGACCCGGTGAGATTTCTCCGCTGCCTGCGCCGGATGGATACCCAGCCCCAAAACCGCAGCGATCAGTACCGCCGTCTGCCAACTCTTGTTCATTCCAAACTCCTGCAAAAATCCCTGGAAAAGCGAAGTCGAGTTTAACAGACGACGGCCAAAAATCAACGCGGAAATAACCCCCTAGGACATCTACCTAAAGTAACTACTTATCTACTCGGAATGCCCCATTCTCATACGGCATCCACCACCGTCAGGGCCGTCATATTGACGATCCGGCGGACGGTGGCCGTCGGAGTCAGGATATGGACGGGCTTGGCGGCCCCGAGGAGGATGGGACCGACCGTGAGGTTGTCGCCGGCCGCCACCTTCAGGAGGTTGAAGGAGATATTGGCGGCGTCCAGGGTCGGCATGATGAGCAGGTTGGCCTGGCCCTTGAGGCGGGAGTTGGGGAAGGCAGCCTTGCGGATCGCCTCGTCCAGGGCTGCATCGCCGTGCATTTCGCCTTCCACTTCCAGTTCGGGGGCCCGCTCTTCCAGCAGGGAGAGCACCTTGCGCATCTTGATGGAGGTCGGCGTGTCCTCGGTGCCGAAGGTGGAGTGGGACAGCAGGGCCACCTTGGGCTGCATGCCGAAGTTGCGCACCTGCTCGGCCGCCAGCAGGGCCATGTCGGTGAGCTCTTCGGCGGTGGGATCGTAATTGACGTAGGTGTCGCCGATGAAAACGGTGCGACCCGGCAGCATCAGGAGGTTCATGGCGTAGTAGCGGTCCAGGCCGGCCTGCGTGCCGATGACCTGCTGTACGTAGTGCCGGTGCATTTCATGGCGGCCGAAGGTGCCGCACACCAGGCCGTCCGCGTAACCGAGGCGAACCATGAGGGAGCCGTAGAGGGTGGCGCGGCGGCGGATTTCCCGGCGGGCGTAGTCGGGGGAGACGCCCTTCCGCTCGGTCAGGCGATGGTAGGTCTGCCAGAACTCCTCGAAATGGTCGTCGAAGAACTTGCAGTTGTCCTGATGAACGATTTCAAAGTCCCGACCTTCGCGGATACGCAGGCCAGCGGCCTCGATGCGGCGGTTGATTTCGGCATGGCGGCCGATGAGGATGGGCTTGACGATGCCCTCGTCGCAGGCCACCTGGACCGCCCGCAGGATCCGCTCATCCTCGCCCTCGGCGAAGACGATGCGTTTGGGATTGAGCTTGGCCTGGGCGAACACCGGCTTCATGATGAGGCCGGAGTGGTAGACGAATTCGTTGAGTCCCTGCAGGTAGCCGTTCCAGTCCTGGATGGGACGGGTGGCGACGCCGGAATCCATGCCGGCCTTGGCCACCGCCGGGGCGATCTTGACGATCAGGCGGGGATCGAAGGGCTTGGGAATCAGGTACTCGGGACCGAAGCCGGAAACCTTCTCGCCGTAGGCGCTGGCCACCACCTCGGACTGCTCGGCCCGGGCCAGCTCGGCGATGGCTTTGACCGCCGCCATCTTCATTTCCTCGGTAATGGTGCTGGCGCCGACGTCCAGGGCGCCGCGGAAGATGAAGGGGAAGCAGAGGACGTTATTGACCTGATTCGGATAATCGGAACGGCCGGTGCAGATGATGGCGTCGTCCCGCACCGCCTTGACCTGCTCGGGCAGGATTTCCGGGGTCGGATTGGCGAGGGCAAGCACCAGGGGCTTGGCGGCCATCTTGGCGACCATTTCCTGCTTGAGCACGCCGCCGGCGGAGAGGCCGAGGAAAACGTCCGCATCTGCGATCACTTCGCCCAGGCTGCGGGCGCTGGTGTCCTTGGCATAGCGGGCCTTGATCTCGTCCATCTCCTCGACCCGGCCCTGGTAGACCACGCCCTTGATGTCGGTGACCCAGATGTTCTCGACGGGAGCCCCCAGCATCACCAGGAGGTCCAGGCAGGCGAGCGCTGCGGCGCCGGCGCCGGAAGTGACGATCTTGACCTTGGAGAGATCCTTGCCGATGAGGTGCAGGCCGTTGAGGATGGCGGCGCCCACCACGATGGCGGTGCCGTGCTGGTCGTCATGGAAGACGGGGATCTTCATCCGTTCCCGCAGCTTCTTCTCGATATAGAAGCATTCCGGGGCCTTGATGTCTTCCAGGTTGATGCCGCCGAAGGTCGGCTCCAGGGCGGCGATCATGTCGATGAGCTTGTCCGGATCGCGTTCGGCGATTTCCAGGTCGAAGACATCGATATTGGCGAATTTCTTGAACAGCACACCCTTGCCTTCCATCACCGGCTTGGCAGCCAAGGGGCCGATGGGACCCAGGCCGAGGACTGCCGTGCCGTTAGTGATGACACCCACCAAGTTGGCGCGGGCGGTCAGGGTGCTGGCTTCGGCCGGATCAGCGACGATTTCCTCGCAGGCGAAAGCGACGCCCGGGGAGTAGGCCATGGACAGATCGTACTGGTTGGTGAGCTGCTTGATGGGGGTGACGGCGATCTTGCCCGGGCGGGGCTGGCGGTGATAGTAGAGCGCGGCCTCGCGGAGCTGCTTGGAATCCATGTCTTCCTCCAATTTCGTATCGTGAAATCACATACCGGATAGCGCAAGATCATACCACGCGATTGGTCAAACCAATATTGCGGCAATCACTTAGGCAAGGGAGCACACCCGCCCGGGTGTCAGCATACCCCCTCGCACAGCGGTAGCGAAGACCGTGCAAAAGTCGCGATCCCACTGTTTACGGGCACAAAAATAGGGGTAAATGCCCACTGACAAGAGCCGCCATCTATG
>JBLNBI010000156.1:0-29724 GCA_050259815.1 Actinomycetota bacterium
CGCTTCTGGTGTTCCTTGAGGGCGGTGATGTCCGAGAAGATGAAGGTGTAGTGGGAGGTGCTGCCCCGGTCGTCCATGACGGCGCTGGCGGTCAGCAATTCCTGCAGGGTTTCCCCGTCCCGCCGGCGGGCCCGGGTTTCGCCGCGCCAGAAGCCGTTTTCCGCCAGGGCCCAGAGGGTGTTCTCGATCAATTCCACGTCGCCGCCGTTGTCGGCGAAATATTGCCGCAGGTCGCGGTCGATCAGATCGTTGCGCTCGATGCCGGTCCATTCGGTGATGGTCGGATTGCAGTCCACGATGCGCCAGTGGCTGTCGGTAATGATGATGCCTTCGCTGGCCTGGTTGAAGACGCTGGCAGCGAGGTGCAGGGAAGCCTCGGTCTGCTTGCGCAGGGTAATGTCCGTGGAAGTGCCGTGATAACCGGCGAATTCGCCTTTGGGGCCGAAGACCGGCTCGCCGTGGACCGCGAAGTAGCGGGTCTCACCGTCGGGCAGGACAATGCCGAATTCCAGGTCGCGGAAAGTCTCGTGGGCTTCGAGGGCGGCGCGGTGGGCTTCCCATTCGACCGGGGTCAGGGTTGTTTCCAGTTCCCAGCGGCGCTTCCCGATGAGGAAGAGGTCGTCGTAGGAGGTGCCGGGGCGGTTGGCCTGGTAATAGGTATAGCGGAATTCGCTGTCCTGCTCCCAGTACCAGTCGGTGGACAGGTTCAGCAAGCTGCGAAAGCGGTCTTCCGAAGCCCACAGGGCATCGCGCCGCCGTTTCGTGTCGCTGGCCATGCTTATGGGGCTCCCCTATCGATGCCCCGTCGGAAGGATGCGGGGCTTGTCCGGCTGGGAGTATAAGGGGCTTGGGCGCCGGGGCTCAATCCGCGCTGGAACGTATGGCGTCGGCCCAGCAGTTGGGCGTTTCGTAGAGGCGGACCCGGTTGAGGCGCAGATGATTGCCGTAGGTGTCCCGGTAGACCGCGTCCAGGGTATTGAAGGCGATGCGGGCGAGGTTCTCCGCGGTGGGCACCCGGTCCAGGAGCACCGTCTTGTGGTCGGGCAGGGCAGAAAGGAAATCCACGATGGCCTTGTCGCCCGCGTAAGCCAGGAAAGCGTGGTCCCACTTGTCCACCAGATGTTCCTTGGCGATGGACTTCACCTGGGAAAAATCCATCACCATCCCGTTGGCGGCGTCACCGTCCTTTTCGATGACCTCGCCGGACAGGGTGATCTCGATGGCGTAGCGATGCCCGTGAAGATGCCGGCACTGGCTCTTGTGGTCGGGAATGCGGTGGCCGGCGTCGAATTCGAGGCGGCGGGTGATGAACATCGGGCGGAGCCAGGTGATGAAAGGAACCGGGAATTATACAATGGCCCCATGCTCAGCATCGAAGACCATCGCCGGGACAGCGCCGGCCTCACTTACGTCTATCCCGTGGTTTCCCGCCGGGCGCGGGGGGTATCGGTCGGGGTCAACCTCAATGTGAACAACGCCTGCAACTGGGCCTGCGCCTATTGCCAGGTGGAAGGACTCACCCGGGGCGGGCCGCCGCCCATCGACCTGGACAGACTGGCCGACGAACTGGATCGCTTCCTGGAAGACGCCACCACCGGCGATTTCATGGAGCGGGCCGTGCCGTCCGAAGCGCGGCGGCTGGTGGACGTGGCCTTCTCAGGCAACGGCGAGCCGACCAGCGCGGCGGAGTTTCCCGAGGCCGTGCGCCTGGTGCGGGTGGCCCTGGAGCGGCGCGGATTGCTGCCCCAGGTCAAGATTCGCCTCATCACCAACGGCAGCTTCATGCACCGCCCCGCGGTCCAGGAGGGTGTGCGGGCCATCGGCGAAGCGGGTGGCGAAGTGTGGTTCAAGGTGGATCGCATCGGCGAGGCGGCCACCAAGGCGGTCAATGGGGTTCCCTCGGCACCCGCCACCGTTCGCCGCAACCTGGAGGCCTGCGCCGGGCTGGCGTCCACCTGGGTGCAGACCTGCTGGTTCGCCCTGGACGGCAGTGCGCCTTCCCTGGCGGAGCGGGAGGCCTATTGCGATTTCCTGCGTCCCTTGGCCGACCGGCTCGCCGGGATCCATCTCTACGGCCTGGCCCGGCCGTCGCTGCAGCCCGGCGCCGACCGCCTCGGCCGGCTGGACGCCGAAATTCTGGAAGCCTGGGCCTCGGAAATCCAAAAAGAAACGGGCATCAAGGTACTGGTCAGTCCTTGATGCCCGTCGGGCTTGAGAATGAATCCGTGCGCGGCTCTTCCTGCTCCGCACATCCGCCCGTTGCCAGGACGGCTGCTTTCTCGGGAGCGGCTATGAGCCCCCCGCCACGATCACCCTACTATCGACGTCAGGTCTTCAGGCAGCCTTCTTGGCCTTGGAGCGGGCAGACTTCTTCAGGGTCTTGTAGAGCTCGGGTTCCTGGGCCTTCAGGTAGTCGATGACTTCCTGGTCTTCACGCTTGATGTTCTTGATGTCGATCTGCTCGACGTGAACCAGGCGCAGCAGTTCACGAACGGGCTTCGGCATGTTGCGGCCGCTTTCGTAGCGGGAGCCGCCACTCTGGGTCACGCCGATGGTGGACCAGAATTGCTGCTGGTTCAGGCCCAGCTTGCGGCGAATTTCACGGGGGTCGATCTTTTCGATAGTTTTCATGGTGCTCATCATTCGTTCTCCATACGCGAGCGGTTTGTGAATACCCACGCATCCTATGGGTGTATGACTTAGGTCATACAACTAATTGTATAGTTCAATTGGCCTAATTTGCAAGTGGCATTGAAAAATATATTTGGAATTTTGTGATTGGTGTTGCTATCCGTAACTGTTTGTATATTAGTCAAAAACGCTATAGGTCCGGCATGGACGAATACCCCTGCCGCCTATGCGACTATGATTTTCCCGGGGCGGTATAAGTTCTTTGCCAAACCTACGGGATGCTCTAATATCCTCCGGGTACGTCCGGAACTGGAGAATTGGGAATGCAGGTTAGGGAGATCATTCGGATCAAGGGTGCGGCGCTTTTCACTACTGCAGCGGAGCAGTCGCTGGCCAGTGCCGTCGACATCATGGCCGAGCACGACGTTGGCTCCCTGGTGGTAATGGGCGAAGGCAGGATGGTCGGCATGTTGACCTTCCGCGAGGTGCTGCAGGCGGTGAAGAAGCACGGCGGCGACCTCTCCAATGTGAAGGTGGGGGATGTCATGGTCGCCAATCCGGTGACCGGCTATCCCGACATGGAGGCCAACGACCTGCGCCGCCTGATGATCGAAAAGCATTCCCGCTACCTGCCTATCATGGACGGCACCACCCTGATGGGTGTGATTTCCTTCCTGGATGTGGCCAAGGCCGTTCTCGAAGAGCAGAGCTTCGAGAACAAGATGCTCAAGAACTACATCAAGAACTGGCCGGGCGAATCCCCGAACGAATGATGGCCATTTAGCGGCCGTCCCAACCGTAGCGCTTGGTGCGCTGCCAGCGCTGGTCGGCCTGCAGGCGGGGATTGGCCTTGCCGCCAACGGGTGCCCGGGGTAGTCCCGGGCGAGGATTGGGAATGGCGGCTGCGGGCGGGGCGGGATTCTTGCGGGTTTTCTGCATGGTAAACTCCTGAATCCATTCTAGACCCAGCGCACCCATGTCCGGCAATACCTTCGGTACCCTTTTTTCCGTTACTTCCTTCGGCGAATCCCACGGCGCGGCCATCGGCTGCGTGGTGGACGGCTGCCCCCCGGGCCTCGAAATCTGCGAGGCCGACATTCAGGCGGAACTGGATCGCCGCAAGCCCGGCACGTCCCGGCACGTGACTCAGCGCCGGGAGCCGGATACCGTGGAAATCCTGTCCGGCGTGTTCGAGGGCAAGACCACCGGCACCCCCATTGCGCTCCTCATCCGCAACCAGGACCAGCGCAGCAAGGACTACGGCAACATCGCCGAAACCTTCCGTCCCGGCCATGCCGATTACACCTATACCCAAAAGTACGGTTTCCGGGACTACCGGGGCGGCGGCCGTTCCTCCGCCCGGGAGACCGCGGTGCGGGTTGCCGCCGGCGCCATCGCCCGCAAGTGGCTGAAGGAACGCTACGGCGTGACGGTGCGGGGCTGGATGAGTGCCCTCGGTCCCATCGAGATTCCCTTCGTTTCCGCCGACGACATCGACGGCAATGCCTTCTTCGCCCCCAATGCCGCCCTTGTGCCCCAGCTGGAGTCCTACATGGACGACCTGCGCAAGTCCCTGGACTCGGTGGGCGCCCGCATCACCGTCACCGCCGACGGCGTGCCGCCGGGCTGGGGCGAGCCGGTGTTCGACCGGCTGGATGCCGAGATCGCCTACGCCATGATGGGCATCAACGCCGTCAAGGGCGTGGAGATCGGCGCCGGCTTTGATTCTGTAGTCCAGAAAGGCAGCGAGCACGGCGATGAAATGACCCCCCAGGGCTTCGCCAGCAACCACGCCGGCGGCATCCTGGGCGGTATTTCCACCGGCCAGCAGATCGTGGTCAATATGGCTATCAAGCCCACGTCCTCCATCGCCCAGCCCCGCCGATCCATCGATAGTCAGGGCAATCCCATCGAGGTTGCGACCCAGGGGCGCCACGATCCCTGTGTCGGCATCCGGGCCACCCCCATCGCCGAAGCGATGCTGGCCCTGGTCCTCATGGACCATGCCCTGCGGCACCGCGCCCAGTGCGGTGATGTGGTCTGTTCGACGCCGCGGATTCCGGGCAGAATGGCATAAATCCATCCGTGCTATGACAGGGGAGGCGTCATGCAAGTCGAGCAACACGATCTTCACCATGAGTTTCCGGAAATGCAGGACGCCATCGGCGTCCTTCGGCAATCCAATGCCCGTTTCTCCCGGCTCTTCGACAGCTACAACCGCCTGACCGGCAAGGTGGAGGACCTGGAAGAGCACGACATGCCGGTGGCCGACTTCACCATCGAGGACATGAAGAAGCAGCGCCTCAAGCTCAAGGACGAGCTCTACCACCTGCTTCTCGCCTTCCGCTCCGGTCAGCAGCACAAGGCCTGACGGGGTTTCCCGGGCCGACGACTCCGTCGCCCGGGGCGGGCATCCGGTAAAATTGCCGGATGCATCCTTTGCCCTACTGGCGCCTTTCGGGCTACTACTTTTTCTACTTTGCCTTCGTCGGCGCCTTTTCGCCCTATTTCGGGCTCTATCTCCAATCCCTGAATTTCTCCGCCTGGGACATCGGGCTCCTGATGTCCCAGATGCAGCTCATGCGTCTCCTGGGGCCCAATGTCTGGGGGTGGCTGGCGGACCGCGGTGCGAAGCGCATCCCTATCGTGCGGCTGGCCGGTATGGTCAGCCTCCTGGGCTTTTCGGCGTTCTTCTGGCTGGACCGGCTGGCGGGGATGATGGTGGCCATGGCCATCCTCGCCTTCTTCTGGAGCGCCGCCCTGCCGCTCATGGAGGCTCTGACCTTCGACCATCTGCGGGACCAGCAGGGGCGGTACAGCCGGGTTCGCCTGTGGGGATCGGTGGGCTTCATCGTGGCGGTCATGGGGACCGGCCGGATTCTCGATTGGGCTCCTTTGTCCAGCGTATTGTGGATTTGCTGGGGCATCCTGGTGGGAATCGTCGGCGTCGCCCTGTCCGTTCCGGACGTGTCGGCCAGGAAGCATCCGGAGGATTCCCCTGGGCTGGGCGACATACTTCGCCAACCCCGGGTGCGGGCCCTGCTCGGCGCCTGCTTCGCCATGTCGGCCGCCCACGGGGCCTTCTATGTCTTCTATTCCATCCACCTGGCCGACCATGGCTACAGCAAGACGGATGTGGGGCTTTTATGGTCCCTGGGGGTGGTGGCGGAGATATTTGTATTCCTTTTCATGGCCCGGCTGTCCCGGCGCTATTCCCTGCGGGCCATCCTCTTGGCCTCCTTTGCGGCTGCCGTCTTCCGCTTCGTGCTGATCGGCTGGGGGGTGGAATCCCTTTTGCTAACGGTTCTTGCCCAGCTCATGCACGGCCTCACCTTCGGTGCCTACCACGCTTCCGCCATTGCCGCCGTCAATCAGTGGTTTCCGGGGCGGGCCCAGGCCCGGGGCCAGGCCATCTATTCCAGCCTCAGCTTTGGGGCGGGGGGCTTGCTGGGCGGGCTGGTGAGCGGCTGGACGTGGGACAGGATAGGTGCAGCCTGGACCTATTCCCTCAGTTCGGCCTTCGCCGTGGTTGGGCTGTTGTTGATCCTCTTCTGGGTGCGCGACGACGAGAGCCGCCGTTCGCCGTGAAGGGGCGAGGGGTGAAAAATGGACACCTCGCTGCAAAATTTTCACCGGCTGGGGCGCTGGGGTTTCGGGTTGCTGCTGCTGGTCTGCCTGGGCGGTTGTGCCACCAAGCAGTCCACCCAGCCCGGCGTCGTGGGGATTGAGCGCAAGCAGACCCTGTGGGTATCGGCCAGCGAGATCAACCAGGCCTCAGTGCAGGCCTATCAGGATGTTGTGCACAAGTCCGAGCAGCAGCATGCCCTGGATCGCAATCCCCAGGAGCTGGCCCGGGTCAAGGCAATCGCCCAGCGCCTGATTCCGGCGACGGCCGCATTCCGCTCCGACGCCCCAGGGTGGAAATGGGAGGTCCATGTGATCGATTCCCCCGAGGTGAACGCCTGGTGCATGCCCGGCGGCAAGATCGCCGTCTACTCCGGTCTGATCGAGAAGCTCAATCTCAACGACGACGAGTTGGCGGTGGTGATGGGCCACGAAATTGCCCATGCCCTGCGGGAACACGGGCGTGAGCGGGCTTCCCAGGCCATGGCCACGGGCCTGGGGCTGACGGTTTTGAGCGCTGCCGTCGGGGCGAGCCAGGGCCAGACGGATCTGGCGAAGCTCGTCACCGACCTCACCATCAGCCTGCCCAACAGCCGCGGCTTCGAGACGGAGGCCGACCGCATTGGCGTGGAGCTGGCGGCCCGGGCCGGCTACGATCCCCGGGCGGCTCTCACCCTGTGGCAGAAAATGTCCAAGGCGGAGTCCGGCGGGGCGCCGCCCCAGTGGCTGTCCACCCATCCCTCCCACGAGCACCGGCAAAAGGACTTGGCGGACTACTCCCAGCGGGTTCTTCCCCTGTACCAGGCCGCGCAAAAGCACTAAAAATGGTCTCCCTGTGCCATAATTCAAAGCTTTACGGCCATAGTTGGGACCATGCCGAAGACTCTTTACGACAAGCTTTGGGAGAGCCACGTTGTCCATCAGGAGGACGACGGTACCGCGCTCATCTATATCGATCGTCACCTCATCCATGAAGTGACCAGCCCCCAGGCCTTCGAAGGCCTGAAACTGGCCGGCCGCAAGCCGTGGCGCATTTCCTCCATCGTCGCCACCGCCGACCACAATACCCCCACCGACCACTGGGAAGAGGGTATCAAGGACCCGGTTTCCCGCCTGCAGGTGGAAACCCTGGACAGCAACATCCGTGAAGTCGGCGCGCTCGCCTACTTCCCGTTCAAGGACGCCCGCCAAGGCATCGTCCACGTGGTGGGCCCCGAGAACGGCGCCACCCTGCCGGGCATGACCGTCGTCTGCGGCGATTCCCATACCTCCACCCACGGCGCGTTCGGCTGCCTGGCCCACGGCATCGGCACCTCCGAGGTCGAGCATGTGCTGGCCACCCAGACCCTGGTCCAGAAGAAGTCCAAGACCATGCTGGTCAGCGTGGAAGGCCGCCTGGGCAAGGGCGTTACCGCCAAGGACATCGCCCTGGCCGTGATCGGCACCATCGGCACCGCCGGCGGTACCGGCTACGCCATCGAATTCGGCGGCAGCGCCATCCGCGGCCTCACCATGGAAGGCCGCATGACCCTGTGCAACATGGCCATCGAGGCCGGCGCGCGCATGGGCTTCGTGGCGGTGGACGACAACACCATTAATTACCTCAAGGGCCGTCCCTTCTCCCCCCGCGGCGACGCCTGGGAAAAGGCCGTGGCCTACTGGCGTACCCTCAAGTCCGACGAGGGCGCCCAGTTCGACCGCGTGATCGTGCTGAAGGCCGAGGACATCCAGCCCCAGGTCACCTGGGGGACCTCTCCCGAGATGGTGGTGCCCATCAGTGCCGTCGTTCCCGATCCTGCCAAGCAGGCGGATCCGGTCAAGCGGGAAGGAATGGAGCGGGCGCTCCAGTACATGGGCCTCAATCCCAATACCCCGATCAAGGACATCAAGGTCGACAAGGTTTTCATCGGCTCCTGCACCAATTCCCGGATCGAGGATTTGCGCGAGGCGGCTTCCGTGGCCAAGGGACGCCATGTGGCGGCCAATGTGAAGCTCGCCCTGGTGGTGCCCGGTTCCGGCCTGGTCAAGCGCCAGGCCGAGGAAGAAGGGCTCGACAAGGTTTTCGTTGCCGCCGGCTTCGAATGGCGGGAGCCGGGCTGCTCCATGTGCCTGGCCATGAACGCCGACCGCCTGGAGCCGGGGGAGCGTTGCGCCTCCACCTCCAACCGCAACTTCGAGGGCCGTCAGGGCCCCGGCGGACGGACTCATCTCGTCAGCCCGGCGATGGCGGCCGCAGCAGCTATCGCGGGTCATTTCGCCGATGTTCGTGAAGTGCTCTAAGCCAGGAGTGAAACCATGAAGAAAATCGCTTTCGTGATTTTGACCATCGCTTCCGTCATCTCCCTGTCGGCCTGCAACACCGTTCACGGCATCGGCAAGGATATCGAGAAGGGGGGCGAAGCCCTCCAGCGCGCTTCCAACAAGTAAGGGCAGGCATGGATAAGTTTGTACGTTTGGAAGGGCTGGTGGCCCCCCTCGACCGTAACAACGTCGATACGGACGCCATCATCCCGAAGCAATTCCTCAAGTCCATCAAGCGTTCCGGCTTCGGCCCCAACGCCTTCGACGAGTGGCGCTACATGGACGTGGGCGAGCCGGGGCAGGACTGCTCCCAGCGGCCCAAGAACCCCAATTTCGTCCTCAACCAGCCCCGCTACCAGGGCGCCCAGGTTCTCATCACCCGCCAGAACTTCGGCTGCGGCTCCTCCCGGGAGCATGCTCCCTGGGCTCTGCTGGATTTCGGCTTCCGGGCCATCATCGCCGAGTCCTTCGCCGATATCTTCTTCAACAACTGCTTCAAGAACGGCATCCTGCCCATCGTTCTGCCGGCCGGTGAGGTTGAGGCACTGTTCCAGCAGGTGGAAGCGACTCCGGGCTACAAGCTGGTGGTGGATCTGCCGGCCCAGGCCGTGATTCGCCCGGACGGTTATGGCATTCCGTTCCAGATCGACGCGTTCCGCAAGGAATGCCTTCTGAACGGCTGGGACGATATCGGCCTGACCCTGCGCCACGCCGAGAAGATCAAGGAATTCGAAGAAAAGCGCCGCATCGAACAGCCCTGGCTGTTCGCGTAACAAGGAAAAGAAGATGAAGATTTGCGTTCTGCCGGGCGACGGCATCGGCCCCGAAATCACTGCGGAAGCCGTCCGCGTCCTCCAGGCCCTCGGCCTCAAGATGGAA
Organism: Actinomycetota bacterium; assembly: GCA_050259815.1. Lineage (GTDB taxonomy): Bacteria > Pseudomonadota > Gammaproteobacteria > Burkholderiales > Rhodocyclaceae > JAGTRP01. The sequence continues at coordinate 9,436 of JBLNBI010000156.1, forward strand.
CTGGAAGAGGCCCTCCTGGGCGGCTGCGCCGTGGATGCCACCGGCAACCCCTATCCCGAGGCCACCCAGAAGCTGGCCCGGGAAGCCGACGCCGTATTGCTCGGCGCCGTCGGCGGCCCCCAGTGGGACAGCCTGCCCCGGGAAAAGCGCCCCGAGCGCGGCCTGCTGGGCATCCGCAAGGACCTGAACCTGTTCGCCAACCTGCGTCCGGCCATCCTCTATCCGGAACTGGCCAATGCTTCGACCCTGAAGCCGGAAGTGGTGGCCGGGCTCGACATCCTGATCGTGCGCGAATTGACCGGAGACATCTACTTCGGCCAGCCCCGGGGCATCGAAGATCGCAACGGCGAGCGCTTCGGCTTCAACACCATGCACTACACCGAAAGCGAAATCCGCCGCATCGGCCGGGTGGCTTTCGAAGCCGCCATGAAGCGCAACAAGAAGGTGTGCTCGGTGGACAAGATGAATGTCCTGGAATGCACCCAGCTGTGGCGCGACGTGATGACCGAACTGGCCCCGGAATACCCGGAAGTGGAACTGACCCACATGCTGGTGGATAACGCCGCCATGCAGCTGGTGAAGGCGCCCAAGCAGTTCGACGTGATGGTCACCGGAAACATGTTCGGCGACATCCTGTCCGACGAGGCCTCCATGCTCACCGGCTCCATTGGCATGCTCCCGTCTGCCTCCCTGGACGACAAGCAGAAGGGCCTCTACGAGCCCTCCCACGGTTCCGCTCCGGACATCGCCGGCAAGGGCGTGGCCAACCCGCTGGCCACGATCCTGTCGGCCGCGATGATGCTCCGCTACACCTTCGGGCTGGAGGAACAGGCGGTGCGCGTTGAAAATGCCGTCAAGAAAGTGCTTGCGCAAGGCTACCGGACCGGCGACATTTACGAGCCGGGCACCAACAAGGTGGGCACCAAGCAAATGGGCGATGCCGTCCTGGCTGCGCTGTAAGAGACAAGGTTTGAACGGAGAGTAATGGAATGAAGAAGGTTGGTCTGGTTGGTTGGCGCGGCATGGTGGGTTCGGTCCTCATGCAGCGCATGGTGGAAGAGGGCGATTTCGCCCATATCGAACCGGTGTATTTCTCCACCTCCGCAGCCGGCGGCAAGGCCCCGGCCTTCGGCGGCAAGGAAGGCGGCACCCTGAAGGATGCTTCCTCCATCGCCGACCTGAAGCAGATGGACATTATCATCACCTGCCAGGGCGGCGACTACACCAAGGAAATCTTCCCCCAGCTGCGCGCCGCCGGCTGGAATGGCCACTGGATCGACGCCGCTTCCTCCCTGCGCATGGCTGACGACGCCGTGATCGTCCTCGACCCGGTCAATATGCACGTCATCAAGGACGCCCTGGCCAAGGGCGGCAAGAACTGGATCGGCGGCAACTGCACCGTGTCCCTGATGCTCATGGGCATCGGCGGCCTCTTCCAGCATGATCTGGTGGAATGGGTCTCTTCCATGACCTACCAGGCCGCTTCCGGCGCCGGCGCCCAGAACATGCGCGAGCTGATTTCCCAGATGGGCGCCATCCACGCCTCCGTCGCCGACCTGCTGGCCGATCCGGCTTCCGCCATCCTGGACATCGACCGCAAGGTGGCCGAGACCATCCGCTCCGATTCCTTCCCCAAGAAGAACTTCCGCAACACTCCGCTGGCTGGCAGCCTGATCCCCTGGATCGACGTGCCGGTGGAAAACGGCCAGTCCAAGGAAGAGTGGAAAGGCGGCGCCGAGTGCAACAAGATTCTCGGCAAGCCGGCTTTCCGCAGTGCCGGGTCCATTCCCATTGATGGCCTGTGCGTGCGCATCGGCGCCATGCGCTGCCACTCCCAGGGCCTGACCATCAAGCTCAAGAAGGATGTTCCCCTGGACGAGATCAGCGACATCATTGCCAAGAACAACCAGTGGGCCAAGGTTGTTCCCAACGAGCGGGAAATCTCCGAGCGGGAACTGACTCCGGCTGCCGTGACCGGCACCCTGACCGTTCCCGTCGGCCGCCTGCACAAGCTGGCCATGGGCAATGACTACCTGGGGGCTTTCACCTGTGGCGACCAGCTTCTCTGGGGCGCTGCCGAACCGCTGCGCCGTATGCTCCGCATCCTTATCGAAGCCTGATGATTGATGCATGAAATCCAAAAAACCGGGGTCATAAGCCCCGGTTTTTTGTTGGAAAATTGCCAAAGGTGGCTGAATTCACAACTGGGTTTAGCTTGCATAGCTAAGTACATGATGTTATTTTCAAAGCCCCGATTCGACGCTCAGGGTGGCGGCGTGAACGAAAAACTGGTTTCTCGATTCAGAATGCGTGCTGCGGCGCTTGCCGTGGCTTCTTGTTTGTCCATGACGCCATGGCTGGCTGAGGCCGCCGGTCTGGGCAAAATCACTGTTCTCTCCAATCTGGGGCAGCCGTTGCGGGCCGAGGTCGAAATCGGCGCCAATCGTGACGAATTGGGCGGAATGACCGTCCGCCTGGCTCCGGTGGAGGCCTTCAAGCAGGCCGGCATCGACTACGCCTCGAACCTCTCTGATTTGCGCTTCACCCTGGACAAGCGCCCGAATGGTTCGTCAGTGGTCCGTATCAGTTCCTCCAAGCCGGTCAATGAGCCCTTCCTCGATTTTTTGCTGGAATTGAACTGGCCGGCTGGCCGTCTGGTCCGCGAATACACCTTCCTGCTTGACCCGCCCGAGGTGGCAGCCAAGTCCGCCGGCAAGGCGGTATCCGTCGCCGAGGCCAAGCCCGTTGTCGGCGTACGGGGTGGTGGCGATACCGAGCCTACCCCGGCAGCCAAGCCCGCTGCCAAGGAAGCGACGACCGCCAAGGCCGAGCCGAAACCCGAAGTTAAGCCCGCACCCAAGCCCAAGGCGGCGGAGAGCGAAGAAAAGAAGCCCGAGTCCGCAGGCACTCGGGTCGTGAAGCAGGGTGAAACCCTGCGCAAAATTGTCGGCGAGACCCAGTACGAAGGGGTTTCCCTGGAACAGATGCTGGTGGGCGTATACCGCGCCAATGCGGACGCCTTTATCGGCAACAACATCAACCGCCTGAAGGCCGGCGCCATCCTGAACCTGCCGGAGAAGGAAACCGTTGCCGCTATCCCCCAGGGGGAGGCCAAGAAGGTTTATCTGGCCCAGGCAGCCGATTGGAACGCCTACCGCCGCAAGCTGGCTGCTGCGGCAGCCCAGGGGCCTGCCCGGGACGACGCCGGTGGCCAAAGCTCCGGCGGCAAGATCACTGCCAAAGTTGAAGAAAAGGCCGCACCGGCCGAAATGCCGAAGGACCAGGTAAAGGTTTCCCGTACCGATGCGTCCGCCAAGGCGGCTGCCGTCGGTTCCGCCAAGGCCGAGGAGAACCTCGTCGCCAAGGAAAAGGCCCTGAAGGAAGCGCAGGAGCGCCTTGCCCTCCTGGAGAAGAACGTTAACGACCTGCAGAAGCTGGTCGAGATGAAGAACCAAAGCCTGGCCGAGATGCAGAAGCAGGCTGCCGCCAAGAAGCCTGAAGAGCAGAAGGCGCCGGCCGTTCCGGTCAAGCCCGTGGAGCCGGTCAAGGTGCCGGAACCTCCCAAGGCCGTGGAGCCGCCCAAGCCGGTCGAGGCCGCCAAGCCTGTCGAGCCACCCAAGCCTGCGGAAGCTCCCAAGGTCGAGGAAGCGCCTAAGCCGGTTGAGCCTCCGAAGGCCGCAGAGGAGCCCAAGCCCGCCGAAGGCCCGAAGCCCGCCGAGCCGCCGAAGCCCGTCGTCAAGAAGCCGGTGGTCCTTCCCGAGCCTGAGCCCGAGCCGAGCCTGGTTGACGACCTGCTCGAAAACCCGCTGCCCCTGGTGGGCGGCCTGGGCGGTATCCTCGCCCTGCTGGGTGGATACCTGGCGGTCAAGCGCCGTCGGCAGAAGGCAGCCGAGCTGTCCATGGTTTCGCCGAGCGCGGTCAGCATCGGCCCCAACTCCGTCTTCCGTGCCACCGGCGGCCAGAGCGTCGATACGGGCAATACCACGCCCCAGACCACCGATTTCAGCCAAACCGGTCCCGGCACCATCGATACCGATGAAGTGGATCCGGTGGCCGAGGCCGACGTCTACATGGCCTATGGCCGGGATGCCCAGGCCGAAGAAATTCTCCTCGAGGCTCTGCAGAAGGATCCGCAACGGACCGCTATCCACGTCAAGCTGCTGGAGATCTATGCCGGCCGCAAGAGCCTGAAACAGTTCGAAACCCTGGCGAGTGAACTCTACGCCCAGACGGCAGGGTCCGGTCCGGAGTGGGAAAAGGTTGCAGCCATGGGGGTGCGTCTGGATCCCAGCAACCCGCTTTATTCCGGCGGCAGCAAGGGTGGTGCGGAACCGGCGGCCGAGTCCTTCGATGCCGACGCCACCTTGGTGATTTCCCCCGAGGAAGCCGCCAGGAACACGATGATTCTGTCGCAACCCGTCGCTCAGCCCGAGGCTGCGCCGACCGAAGCCGACACCGCAGCTTCCCTGGACCTGAATCTGGCCACCCATGCTCCGGAAATGGAGGCCTTGATTCCGGCCGGAGAGACGAAACCAGAGGCCGAGCTTATGAGCCTCGACTTCGATCTGGGCTTGGCCGCTCCGGAACCCGCTGCTGCGGAAGCCGCTCCGGCAGCCGAAATCCCGGCGCCGGATGTCGGTGCCCTCGATTTCGACCTGGACCTGGCCTCGCAGGCCGATGCGCCCGCTGCGCAGCCGGTATCCGTTGAAGTTGCCGATACGGCAGCGGTACCGGAAGCCCATGCTCTTGATTTTGATCTGGATATCGGCTTGCCCGCCGAAGAGCCGGTGGTTGCGCCCGTCGCCGAGGCGGTTGCGGAAATTCCCGCCGCTCCGGCCGTGGATATGCCGGAGTCCCTGATGGAGACGGTGGCTGGCTTGGAATCCACGCCGGCCGCGTCTGCCTCCCCTGAGGTGGCGGTGACCGAGAATATGCTGGATTTCGATCTCGACATCGGTTCGCCGGCGGTTGAGCCCGCCATCGACCTGTCGGCTCCGGCCGAAGCCGGCTTGGAGGTGGCCGCTCCGGAATCCATGCAGTCCATCGATATCGGTGCCGTGGATACCGGTGGCCTGGATTTCGACATCCAGCTTCCGGACTCCAGTCAGCAGGGCGAGGTCGTCGAGGCGCCGTCTTTCGACATCGGTGCCATCAGCCTGGACCTGGGCGGTGAAGCGGTGATCGAGGCGCCGGAAGTCCAGATGGTCGAGCCCGCTGTTGAAGCCGTGCCGGATGTGGCCGCCGAGGAGCCGGTTTTCGCCATGGATGCCCCGAAGGATCCCCATTGGGAAGAGGTCAATACCAAGCTTGACCTTGCCAAAGCCTACGAGGAAATGGGTGATCTGGAAGGCGCTCGGGAACTTCTCCAGGAGGTTCTGGGCGAGGGAACCGAAGATCTGGTAGAGCAGGCCAAGGGTATCCTCGAGCGTATCGAAGCGTAAAATCCCTTCCTCGTGGAAGAAACATAGCCCCCGCGCGGGGCTATGTGTTTTTTGGGAATCCCATGTCTCATCCAGCTGCCCGTTTGCTGTCCTGGCTCATCGCCATCGTCGCCCTCCAGTATCTGGACTGGACGGCTTTGGCGCTATTCGCCCTGGCGTTAGGCTTGACGGGGCCGGAGGTACGGCGCCGCTGGTGGATTCTGGTGCGGCGAGCCCGCTTCCTGTTGCTCACCCTGTGGCTCATCCTGGCCTACGGCACCCCCGGGGATGCCTGGCACGATTTCCCCTGGGCGCCCACCGAGGGCGGTATCTACGAGGCGACCATCCATGCTGTGCGGCTGATGCTCATGCTGGGCAGCTTGGGGTGGCTGTTCCGGTCCTTGCCCAAGGAACGCCTCATGGCCGGTCTGTGGTCCCTGGTCCAGCCGCTGCGACGCGTCCGTGTCGACGTCGACCGCATCGTTGTCCGTCTGGCCCTGGTATTCGACTATCTGGAGAAGGCGCCGCCCAAGGGCAGCTGGCGCCATCTCCTGGATGAGTCCCGGCACGGGGAAGGCGGACTGGATATGGTCCGCATCGAGTTGCCGGCCTGGGGCCTGGCCGATACCGTGAGCCTAGTAGGGCTTGGGGCGGTCATGGCGGCAGGAGTGTGGCTGGCATGAGGTTCGCCCTGGGAATCGAGTATTGCGGCAGCGCCTTCAAGGGCTGGCAGAGCCAGGCCGGCGGCGGCACCGTGCAGGATGCCCTGGAAGGCGCCCTGGCTGCCATCGCCGGCGAGCGGGTGGCAACCATCTGCGCGGGCCGCACCGATTCCGGCGTCCACGCCATCCACCAGGTGGCCCATTTCGACAGTCGGGTGGAGCGACCGCTCTCGGCCTGGGTGCGGGGCGTCAATTCCCATCTGCCGGATGGGGTGGCGGTACGCTGGGCCCAGCCCGTTCCAGAAGAGTTTCACGCCCGCTTCAGCGCCCGGGGCCGACGCTACCGCTACCTGCTCCTCAACCGCCCCCAACGCCCGGGGCTTTGGCAGGGCAGGGTGGGCTGGTTCCACCATCCCCTGGGCATCGATGCCATGCGGGAGGGCGCTGCCCTCCTGCTGGGGGAGCACGATTTTTCCTCCTTCCGGGCTGCCGAATGCCAGGCGAAATCCCCGGTGAAGACCTTGTGGAAGGCGGAGGTGCGCCGGGAGGGAGACCTCTTCGTATTCGACTTCGAGGCCAGTGCCTTCCTGCACCACATGGTCCGCAATCTGGTGGGAAGCCTGGTCTATGTGGGCAAAGGCGCCCAGCCGGCCGCCTGGATCGGCGAGTTGCTGGAGATGCGCAACCGCAAGCTGGCCGCACCCACCTTCTCCCCGGACGGCCTCTATTTCGGTGGTCCCATATATGAGCCCCATTGGGGCCTGCCCCAGGCGGGCGACGATTTCCTGACAGGAGCCCTGTTGTGAGAACCCGTATCAAGATCTGCGGCCTGACCCGGGAAGCCGACGTGGACGCGGCCGTCGCCGCCGGCGCCGACGCCATCGGCTTCGTCTTCTATCCCAAGAGCCCCCGTTACGTGAGCCCCGAGCGTGCGGCGGAATTGGCCCGCCGCATTCCGCCCTTCGTCACGGTTGTCGCTCTCTTCGTTAATGCCACCCGGGACGATATCCAGTCCGTGCTGGACAAGGTGCCGGTGGGCCTCCTGCAGTTCCACGGCGACGAGCCGGAATCCGAGTGCCGTTCCTGGCCGATTCCCTATATCCGGGCGGCGCGGGTTAGGCCGGGAATGGATTTGGTACAATATGCGATTGATTTCAGCTCGGCCCGGGGGATTCTGCTGGATGCCTTTGTCGAGGGCTTCGGCGGTGGGGGTCAGACCTTCGACTGGTCCATGATCCCGGCGCAGATGCCCCTACCCATGGTGCTTTCCGGTGGCCTCAGCGCGGCCAACGTGGGCGAGGCGGTGCGTCGCCTGCGTCCAACCGCGGTGGATGTGTCGAGCGGCGTCGAAGCCGACAAGGGAATCAAGGATGCAGCGAAGATAGCCGCCTTCATCGCGGCGGTGCGCGCTGCCGATCAACAAGCAGAGGATGCCTGATGCAAGATTATGACCTGCCCGACAGCCGCGGCCACTTCGGCCCCTATGGCGGCGTGTTCGTGGCCGAGACCCTGATCGCCGCCCTGGATGAACTGAAGGCCGCCTATGACGAGGCTCGCCGCGATCCGGCCTTCATGGCCGAGTACGAGTACGAACTCAAACACTACGTCGGGCGTCCGTCGCCCATCTACCACGCCAAGCGCTGGTCCGAGCTGTTGGGCGGCGCCCAGATTTACCTGAAGCGGGAAGACCTGAACCATACCGGCGCCCACAAGGTGAACAACTGCATCGGCCAGGCCCTGCTCGCCCGCCGCATGGGCAAGCCCCGGGTCATCGCCGAGACCGGCGCCGGCCAGCACGGCGTCGCCACCGCCACGGTGGCCGCCCGCTACGGCATGGAATGCGTGGTCTACATGGGCAGCGAGGACGTCAAGCGTCAGGCAGCCAACGTCTACCGCATGAAGCTCCTTGGCGCCAAGGTGGTGCCGGTGGAATCCGGTTCCAAGACCCTCAAGGACGCCCTCAACGAGGCTATGCGGGACTGGGTCACCAACATCGCCAACACCTTCTACATCATCGGCACCGTCGCCGGTCCCCATCCCTATCCCATGATGGTCCGGGATTTCCAGGCCGTCATCGGCGACGAGTGCAAGGTCCAGATGCCCGAAATGGCCGGGCGCCAGCCGGATGCTGTCATCGCCTGCGTGGGCGGCGGCTCCAACGCCATGGGCATCTTCTATCCCTACATCCCGGTCGAGGGCGTCAAGCTCATCGGTGTCGAGGCGGCGGGGGATGGGGTCGAGACCGGTCGCCATTCCGCTTCCCTGACCGCCGGCGTGCCCGGCGTGCTCCACGGCAACCGCACCTACCTGCTCCAGGATGAGAATGGCCAGATCATCGACACCCACTCGGTGTCCGCCGGTCTGGATTACCCCGGCGTGGGGCCCGAGCATGCCTACCTGAAGGACTGCGGCCGGGCGGAGTACGTCCCGATCACCGACGCCGAGGCGCTTCAGGCCTTCCACAACCTGTGCCGCTACGAAGGCATCATCCCCGCCCTGGAGTCGAGCCACGCTATCGCCTACGCGGCCAAGCTGGCGCCGACCCTTGGGAAGGACAAGATTCTGCTGGTCAACCTCTCCGGCCGGGGTGACAAGGACATGCATACCGTGGCCGAAAAGTCCGGTATCCAATTCTGACCATGTCTCGTATTCAAGCCACCTTCAAGCGCCTGGAGGCGCAAGGCCGCAAGGCGCTCAGTCCTTTCATCACCGCCGGCGACCCGGATGCTTCCCTGACTGTGCCCCTGATGCACGCCCTGGTGGAAGCCGGGGCCGATGTCATCGAACTGGGAGTTCCCTTCTCCGATCCCATGGCCGACGGCCCCACCATCCAGCGGGCTTCCGAGCGGGCTCTCGCCAAGGGCATGAGCCTGAAGAAGGTTCTGGAACTGGTCACTGCCTTCCGCCAGACCAATTCGGAAACCCCGGTGGTCCTCATGGGCTACGCCAATCCCATTGAAGCCATGGGGCAGCAGGCATTCGCCGTCGCCGCCCAGAAGGCCGGCGTGGATGGCGTCCTGGTGGTGGATTACCCCCCCGAGGAATCGGTGGAGTTCGGCCGAGCTGTGAAGGCCGGCGGTATCGATCCCATCTTCCTGCTGGCGCCCACTTCCACCGATGCCCGCATCGGCCAGGTGGCCGAGATCGCCAGCGGTTATGTCTATTATGTCTCCCTGGCCGGCGTGACCGGCGCTGGGCATTTGAATACTGATGCGGTGGCCGCGCGCCTGCCCGCCATCCGCCAGAAGACCGGCCTGCCTGTGGGCGTCGGCTTCGGCATCCGGGACGCTGCCACGGCGGCCCGGATCGCGGCCTTTGCCGATGCCGTCGTGGTCGGCAGCCGCATCATTGAGGAAATCGAGAAATCCACGGCCGAGACGGCCTGCGCCAACGTGAAGGCGCTGGTGTCCGACATCCGCCGCGGCATTGATGGAGCGAAATCGTGAGCTGGCTGAACAAACTACTCCCCCCCAAGATCAAGCGCGAACAGGGCGCCCAACGCCGCAGCACCCTGCCGGAAGGACTGTGGAGCAAGTGTTCCTCCTGCGAGGCGGTACTCTATGCCACCGACCTTGAGAAAAACCTCCAGGTCTGCCCCAAGTGCGGCCACCACAACCGCCTGCGGGCCCGTCAGCGCCTCGACCTGCTGTTGGACCCGGAAGGCCGCTTCGAGATCGGCGCCGAGGTGGTGCCGGTGGATACCCTGAAGTTCAAGGACAGCAAGCGCTATCCGGACCGCCTGATGGATGCCAATGCATCTACCGGCGAGACTGACTCCCTGGTGGTCATGCAGGGCGCCATCAAGACCATGCCGGTGGTGGCGGCGGCCTTTGAGTTCGAATTCATGGGTGGCTCCATGGGTTCCGTCCTGGGCGAGCGCTTCGTCCGGGGGGTTCAGACCGCCATCGACAACAACCAGCCCTTCATCTCCGTTTCCGCCTCCGGCGGCGCCCGCATGCAGGAAGGTCTGTTCTCCCTGATGCAGATGGCCAAGACCACGGCTGCCCTGGCCAAGCTTGCGGATATCGGCCAGCCTTACATTTCCATCCTTACCGATCCGACCATGGGCGGCGTTTCCGCTTCCTTCGCCTTCGTGGGGGACATCGTGATCGCCGAGCCGGGCGCCCTCATCGGCTTCGCAGGCCCCCGGGTGATCGAGCAGACCGTTCGGGAAACCCTTCCGGAAGGATTCCAGCGCTCCGAGTTCCTGCTGGAGAAGGGCGCCATCGACCTGATCGTGGATCGCCGCGAATTGCGGGACAAGGTCGCCAAGCTCCTCGCCCAGTTGCAGAAACTCCCCGCCGCAGCTTGAAGAATCTCGCAGACTGGCTGGTCCACCTCGAAGGCCTGCACCCCAAGGGGCAGGCCGGTATCGAGCTGGGCCTCGACCGCATCAAGCAGGTCAAGGACGCCCTGGGGCAAGAGCAGCACTGCCCGGTCATCATCGTGGGCGGTACCAACGGCAAGGGTTCCACCTGCGCCTACCTGGAGAACATCGTCGCCAAGGCGGGCTATCGGGTGGGCTGCTATACCTCGCCCCATCTCATGGCTTACAACGAGCGGGTGCGGGTGAACGGACAGCCTGCCTCCGACGAGGCTCTGTGCGAAGCCTTCGCCCGGGTGGAGGCGGCCCGTCAGGCAGCGGGTAATGTGGCGCTGACCTATTTCGAATTCGGCACTCTGGCGGCCTGGGAGGTGTTCGCCCTGGCCGGGGTGGAGGCGGCCATCCTGGAAGTAGGTCTGGGTGGCAGGCTCGACGCCGTCAATGCCTACGAGCCGGACGTTTCCATCGTCACCACGGTGGCCCTGGACCATACCGACTGGCTGGGCCCCACCCGGGAACACATCGGCTTCGAGAAGGCCGGCATCTTCCGGCCCGGCAAGCCGGCCTTCTGCGCCGATCCGGCGCCTCCCCAGACCCTCCTCGACCACGCTGCCGCCATTGGCGCGGACCTGCGACTCATCGGCCGGGATTTCGGCTTCGAGCGGGATACGGAGAACCGTCTGCAATGGCGCTGGTGGTGCAAGTCCGGCGAGAGGCTGGTGAAGCGTTCCCTGGCCTATCCAGGACTGCGCGGGCCAAGTCAGCTCTACAACGCTGCCGTCGCCCTGGCCGCCCTGGATGCCATCGGACACCGCTTGCCGGTAACCATGCAGGCCATCCGTCCCGGCCTCATCGAAACTGAGTTGCCGGGCCGCTTCCAGGTGATTCCCGGCAAGCCGGCTATCGTGCTGGATGTCGGCCACAATCCCCAGGCAGTGAAGGTGCTGGCCGACAACCTGTCCAGCATGGGCTTCTTCGACCGCACCCATGCGGTGGTGGGCATGTTGGCGGACAAGGATGCCGCCGGAGCCCTCGCTGCCCTCAAGGGGAAGGTGGATTACTGGTACGTTGCCAGTCTGGGTGGCCCCCGGGGCACGAATGCTTCGGATCTGGCCGAAATCATTGCTACTAACGGCCTTGGTGGGGAAGTGGCCTGCTTTGATTCGCCCGCCGATGCGATACAGGCGGCACGGGGCAAGGCCAACGAAAGTGATAGAATTCTGGTTTTCGGATCGTTCTACACGGTGGCCGGAGCCCTTCAGGTGCTTAAACCCAGCCGTTAGCCCATGGAAGACACAGACGCCCAGTTGCACCTCAAGAAACGCGCCCGGCGGCGCCTGGTTGGGGCCGTGGCCTTCGTGGTCCTGGTTGCCGTCGCCCTGCCCATGATCATGGATCATGAGCCCAAGCAGGTGGTGCAGGACGTCGAAATCCGCATCCCGGGCCAGGACGAAAAGCCCTTCGCGCCCAAGTTCGCCGCTGCGCCGGTGGAACGTCAGGTTGCGAAATCTGCCGAGCCGGTCGAGGCCCCGAAGCCTGCCGAAAAGCAGGCTGAACCGATTCCGGAACCCATTCCTGCCCCCAAGGCCGAATCTGCACCTAAGCCTTCTCCTGCCGTGAAACTGGAGCCCACCGCCAAGCTAGTGGAAAAGACTCCCGAAAAGGCGGTCGAGAAAGCGCCGGAAAAGGCTGTCCCGAAGCCCGAGAAAGCCCCCGAAAAGCCTGTCGCCAAGCCTGCCGAAAAGCCGGTCGAGAAACCCGCGGCCAAGGAGTCCCCGGCGGACGCCAAGCGGGCCGCGGCCATCCTGGCCGGCAAGGCCGCCGAGCCGGCGCCCGCCAAGGGGGGCGAACACGTCGTCCTCATCGGCGCCTTCGCCAACGAGGGCAACGTAAAGACCATCAAGGCCAAGTTGGGTGAACTCGGTATTCGCGCCTACACGGAACCCCTCGACTCTCCTCAGGGTCGTAAGACGCGGGTACGGGCCGGCCCCTTCCCCAACCGGGATGCTGCGGAAAAGGCCCTGGACAGGATGAAGCGTATCGGCGTGTCCGGAGTGGTGGCTGCAAAGCAATGATCCTCCGGCCATGACGGTATTCGACTATGTCGTTATCGGTATTGTCGTCGCCTCGCTGTTGTTGGGACTTTGGCGGGGTGTCGTCGGCGAGTTGATCGCCCTGGCGGCCTGGGTGCTGGCGTTTTTTGCCGCCATGGAATTCGGCGGCGACTTGGCCCAGTCCTTGTTCTCGGGCATCGGGGACAAGGGAATGCGGGCCTTGGCGGGATTTGCCGCAGCCTTCATCGGGGTGCTGGTGATCATGGCCCTGGTGCGGATGGCGGCGAGCGGCCTGATCAAGGCCGTCGGGCTGGGCGTGTCGGACCGCCTGCTGGGCATCGTGTTCGGCGTGGCCCGAGGCGTGTTGATTGCTATGGTGCTGGTGGCGGTGGGCGGCATGACTTCCGCGCCCCAGCAGGAATGGTGGCGGGAGGCGACGACATCGGCGCCCCTGGAAACTGCAGTGTTGGCGGCTAAACCCTGGTTGCCGCCGGATTTGGCTAAACGGATTCGATTCAAATAGGTAGGATGATTTTATGTGCGGGATTCTGGGCGTAGTTGCAACGACACCGGTGAACCAGCTCCTCTACGACGGCCTCATGGTGCTCCAGCACCGGGGCCAGGACGCAGCCGGCATCGCCACGGCCGAGGGCAATACCTTCCACCTGCACAAAGGCCCCGGCCTGGTGCGGGACGTCTTCCGGACCCGCAACATGCGGGCCCTGCCGGGCAACCTGGGCATCGGCCATGTGCGCTACCCGACCGCCGGTTCGGCATACAATTTCGCCGAGGCCCAGCCCTTCTACGTGAATTCTCCCTTCGGCATCGTCCTGGGCCATAACGGCAACCTGACCAATGCCGAACAGCTGAAGGACGAGATGTTCCGGCTCGATCGCCGCCACATCAACACCAATTCCGATTCCGAAGTCCTGCTCAACGTCCTCGCCCACGAGCTGCAGAACAGCTCCCATGGCTACGAGCTGGATGTGGACAGCATCTTCGACGCCGTTGCCGGCGTCCATCGCCGTTGCCGCGGCGCCTATGCCGTAGTGGCCCTGATCGCCGGCTACGGCCTGCTGGCCTTCCGCGACCCCCACGGCATCCGCCCCCTGGTCTACGGCAAGAACGAGACCGAGGAGGGTACCGAATACCTGGTGTCTTCCGAATCGGTGGCCCTGGATACCCTGGGCTTCCAGATGATCCGGGACGTGGAGCCGGGCGAGGCCATCTTCATCGACCTCAACCACCAGTTCCATAGCCGCCAGTGCGCCCAGCAGCCCATGTACGCGCCCTGCATCTTCGAGCACGTCTATCTGGCCCGTCCTGATTCCGTCATCGACGGCGTTTCGGTCTATGAAGCCCGTCTCGCCATGGGCGAATCCCTGGCCGAGAAGGTCAAGCAGCATATCCCGGTGGACCAGATCGACGTGGTCATCCCCATCCCCGATTCCAGCCGCCCCGCCGCCATGCAGCTCGCCCAGGCCCTGGGTATTCCCTTCCGGGAAGGCTTCGTGAAGAACCGCTACGTCGGCCGGACCTTCATCATGCCCGGCCAGGCCATGCGCAAGAAGTCGGTACGCCAGAAGCTCAATACCTGCGGCCACGAGTTCAAGGGCAAGCGGGTGCTGCTGGTGGACGACTCCATCGTGCGCGGCACTACCAGCCGGGAAATTGTCGAAATGGCCCGCGCCGCCGGCGCCACCAAGGTCTATTTCGCCTCCGCCGCGCCCCCGGTCCGTTTCCCCAATGTCTACGGCATCGACATGCCGACCCGTTCCGAGCTGATCGCCACCGGCCGCACCGATGAAGGCATTGCCCAGGAAATCGGTGCCGATGCGCTGGTGTACCAGGATCTGGAGGCGCTGAAGGCCTCGGTCACTTCCATGAATCCCAGCCTCACCGTCTTCGACGCCTCCTGCTTCGACGGTTGCTACATCACCGGGGACGTGGACGACGCCTACCTGGACGCTGCCGAAGGCAAGCGCAGTGGCAAGGCGTCCTCGAAGAGCGAAGAGGAGGGCGACGGCAAGGCGACCCAACAGCTGTCCTTGCAATTGGCGGAAAGCGGGCAGGACTGATGGCAGAGCATAGCTACCGGCCGGAGACCCTGGCGGTTCGTGCCGGCCAGGAGCGTAGCCAGTTCAACGAGCACGCCGAGGCCCTCTACCTTACCTCCAGCTTCGTCTTCGAGAGTGCCGAGCAGGCGGCGCGCCGCTTTTCCGGCGAGGAAGAGGGGAATGTCTATTCCCGCTTCTCCAACCCCACCGTCACTGTCTTCGAGGAGCGGCTGGCGGCCCTGGAAGGCGCCGAGGACTGCGTAGCCTTCTCCAGCGGCATGGCGGCCATCATGGCCCTGTGCCTCTCCCACCTGAAGGCAGGCGACCACGTCGTCGCCTCCAGCGGGCTGTTCGGCGCCACGGTTCAGTTGTTCAACAACATCCTGTCCCGGACCGGCATCGCCACCACCTTCGTGCCCCAGACCGATCCCGCGGCCTGGGAAGCGGCCATCCGGCCGGAAACCAAGCTCTTCTTCCTGGAAACCCCGTCCAATCCGCTGACCGAGATTGCCGACATCCGCCGGCTGTCGGCAATCGCCCACAGTCGCAATATCCTGGTAGCGGTGGACAACTGCTTCTGCACCCCCATCCTCCAGCGTCCCCTGGAGCTGGGTGCCGATCTCGTGGTCCATTCCGCCACCAAGTTCCTGGACGGCCAGGGGCGGGTCCTGGGCGGCGCCGTCTGCGGTCCCCGGAAGCTGACGGAAGAGGTCTTCAAGTACCTGCGCACCGCCGGTCCGACCCTGTCGGCCTTCAATGCCTGGGTGCTCCTGAAGGGGCTGGAAACCCTCAAGATCCGCATCGAAGCCCAGTCCGCCAACGCTCTCCGCCTGGCCCAGTGGCTGGAAGCCCACCCCAAGGTGGCGCGGGTCTTCTATCCGGGCCTCAAGTCCCATCCCCAGCACGAACTGGCCATGGGTCAGCAGAAGTCGGGGGGCGCCATCGTCTCCTTCGAGGTCAAGGGCGAACGGGCCGAGGCCTGGCGGGTGGTGGATTCCTGCAAGCTGCTGTCCATCACCGCCAACCTGGGGGACACCAAGACCACCATTACCCACCCGGCCTCCACCACCCATGGCCGCGTCAGCCCGGAAGCCCGGGCCGCCGCCGGCATCAAGGAAAGCCTGCTGCGCGTCGCAGTTGGCCTTGAAGCTGTGGAGGATTTGCAGGCCGATCTGGATCGGGGATTGTCCGCCCTCTGAGTAATACGGAGGGCAAGGCTTTTGCGGAGCGGGCGAGGACTGTTTGAGGGCCAACGGCCCGAGTTTCGCAGCCCGACGGAGCAAATGCCCTGCCCGACGCGCCGCCATAGGGCAGCCGTGATACTATCCGCCCCTTCGCGCCAATAATCAGTCACGGCGCCTTCCAACGGTCCTGGCGACCGAAATCACCGCCTTTACCTCGACTGGTTCGTGCCGCGCACGCAAGGCCGAAGGCGACGCTCCCGGAGTATTCATGGGTTTTTCCGCTCTCGGCCTCAAGGCCGAGCTTCTGCGCGCCATCGGCGAGCAGGGCTATACCGTTCCCACCCCCATTCAGCAGAACGCCATTCCGGCCGTTCTGGCCGGCCACGATCTGATGGCTTCCGCCCAGACCGGCACCGGCAAGACGGCAGGTTTCACCCTGCCCATCCTCCATCGCCTCACCGCGGCCGGCAATGATCGCCTCACCCGCATTTCCCGGGCTCCCCGCGTCCTGGTCCTGGTTCCCACCCGGGAATTGGCCATGCAGGTTGAGGAAAGCGTCCGCACCTATGGCAAACACCTGCCGGTGACTAGCCTCGCCATGTTCGGCGGTGTCGGGATCAATCCCCAGATCGCCACCCTGCGCCGCGGCGTCGACATCCTGGTGGCGACTCCCGGCCGTCTGCTGGACCACGTGCAACAGCGCACCGTGGACCTGACTGCCGTCGAGACCCTTGTGCTCGACGAGGCGGACCGCATGCTGGACATGGGCTTCATCCGTGACATCCGCAAAATCATCGCCCTGTTGCCGGCTAAGCGGCAGAACCTGCTGTTCTCCGCCACCTTCTCCCCCGAAATTCGGGAGTTGGCTTCGGGCCTCCTGAAGGATCCCGTGTCGGTGGATGTGGCGCCCCGCAATACGGCGGCCGAGACCGTCACCCAGCGGGTCATCGAGGTCAACCGGGAGCAGAAGCGGGACGTTCTCCTGCACCTGTTCGAGACCCGGGGTTGGCATCAGGTGCTAGTCTTCACCCGCACCAAGTACGGCGCCGACGCCCTGGCCCGCCGCCTCGACAAGGCAGGCATCAAGTCCGCTGCCCTCCACGGCGACAAGACCCAGGGCGCCCGCACCCGGGCCCTGGCCGAGTTCAAGTCGGGCAAGCTGTCCGCCCTGGTGGCTACCGATATCGCGGCCCGGGGCATCGACATCGATGCGCTGCCCTTCGTGGTCAATTACGAGCTCCCCAACGTGGCCGAGGACTATGTCCACCGCATCGGTCGTACCGGCCGGGCCGGCCAGGAAGGTGAGGCCATTTCCCTGGTTTGCCATGACGAGCGGGGCAACCTCAAGGATATCGAGAAGCTGATCAAGCGCAGTCTGGAGCGGGAAGTGGTGGCCGGGTTCGAGCCCTCCGCCGTGGCGGCACCTCGTCCGGCACCGCAGCCGCGGGGGCCGGCGAAGCCTTCCAGCGGCGCCTCGCGGCGAGGCGATGGCCAGAAGCGTGGCGGGCAGCAGCACCGCAGCGGCAGCCGCCACCGCTAAGGCTTCGTGCGCGTCGGGCGGGGCATTCGCTCCGTCGGGCTGCGAAACTCGGGGGCTACGCCCCCTCAAACAGTCCTCGCCCGCGACCCAATCGCCCCGCCCTCCGGTAGATGTTGGTGGGGCGCTATTCGGAAGCGGCGATGAGTTCCAGCAACTCCTCGCCATAACGCTCGATCTTGGCGGCGCCCAGGCCGGTGATGGTCGATAGATGGCCATAGCTGCGGGGACGCACCTCGGCCAGCTCCTTGAGGGTGCGGTCGTGGAGGATGACGTAGGCGGGAACCGCCTGCTCCCGGGCGGTATCCGAGCGCCAGCGGCGCAATGCCTCGAACAGGGGCTGGTCGGCCGGTTCCAGGTCGATGGGGGCGCGGGCAGCCTTGGCAGATCCTGCCTTGCGGCGTACCGTGCGCCTCAGTTCCACCGCCTTCTCGCCCCGCAGGACGGGGCGGGCTTCTTCCGTCAGTTTCAGGGCCCCGTGCTCCGCCAGATCCACCTGCAGCAGGCCGGCGGCAGCCAGCTGCCGGAAGACGGAGCGCCAGGCGATATCATCCAGATCGGCACCGACGGCGAAGGTGGGTAGCTGGTCGTGCCCCCATTGCTTGATCTTGTCGGTGGCTTTGCCTCGCAGTACATCCACCAGGTGGGCGACTCCGAAGCGCATGCCGGTTCGGAATACGGCGGACAGGGCCTTTTGGGCGGCAACAGTGCCGTCCCAGCATTCCGGCGGCTCCAGGCAGACATCGCAATTCCCGCAGGGCGTGGTTTCTTCGCCGAAATAGTTGAGGAGCACCTGGCGCCGGCAGCGGGGGGCCTCGCAATAGGCGAGGAGGGCGGTCAGGCGCTGGGTCTCTAGGCGCTTCTGGGCGTCGGCGGCGGTGGATTCGGCAATGCGGGCCTGCTGCAGGGCCACGTCCTGCATGCCGTAGGCCATCCAGGCCTCCGCCGGCTCGCCGTCACGGCCGGCGCGACCGGTTTCCTGGTAGTAGGCTTCGATGCTCTTGGGCAGGTCCAGGTGGGCGACGAAGCGCACGTCCGGTTTGTCGATGCCCATGCCGAAGGCGATGGTGGCAACCATGATCAGGCCTTCTTCCCGCAGGAAGCGGCGCTGGTTCTCGGCGCGGACTTCCGCGGGCAGGCCGGCGTGGTAGGGCAGGGCGGTGTAGGCCTGGGCACTGAGCCACTCCGCCGTCTCCTCGACCTTCTTGCGGGACAGGCAATAGACGATGCCGGCCTCGCTCTTGCGGCCGGCCAGGAAGCCTAGAAGCTGCTTCTTCGGATTGTCCTTTTCGACGACCGTGTAACGGATATTGGGCCGGTCAAAACTGGACAGGAAGACCCGGGCTTCGGCGAGGCCCAGGCGCTTGATCATCTCGTCCCGGGTTGGGCCGTCCGCCGTCGCCGTCAGGGCGATGCGGGGAACTTCCGGGTAGCGTTCGTGCAGCGCCGAGAGCTGTAGGTATTCCGGCCGGAAATCGTGGCCCCACTGGGACACGCAATGGGCCTCGTCGATGGCGAAGAGGGCGATACGGCCGTCGGCGTAGAGCCGGTCCAGGATGGCCAGATTGCGGTCGGTGAGGAGCCGCTCCGGGGCGATATAGACGAGATCCAGGCCGCCTGTAAACAGCTGCTTTTCGATGGTCTGGATTTCGGACCATTCCAGGGTGGAATTGAGGCAGGCAGCCTTCACGCCGAGTTGGGTGAGGGCATCCACCTGGTCCTGCATCAGGGCGATGAGGGGCGACACCACGATGGCGGTGCCGGTGCGCATGAGCGCCGGAATCTGGTAGCACAGGCTCTTGCCACCGCCCGTGGGCATGAGCACCAGGGCGTCACCGCCACCGGCCACATGGCCGATGATATCGGCCTGGCGGCCCCGGAAGGCCGGGTAGCCGAAGGTGTGCTGGAGGATTTCGAGGGGGTTGGCCATGGCGGTTCGGACTTCAGGCCAGGGTTTCCCGGTGCAGCGTCTCGCCGTCCCACACCAGGCACTCGCCCCTGTCCTCATGCCAATCTGCCAGGACCCAGCGCTCGACGTGAATGCCATCGACGATGTGGTCGTGGGTCGCGGGGCGGTGGGTGTGGCCGTGGATGAACGTGGCGTAGCCGTGCTGGCGCAGGAAATCGTCGGTTTCGCCCGGATTCAGGTCCATCTCGTAGGCCGACTTTTCCTGCTTGCCCTGTTCGCTCTGTTCCCGCAGGTGGACAGCGATGGCTTGGCGCTCTGCCAGGGGCTTGGCAAGGAAGGCGGCCTGCCATTGTGGGTCGCGGACTTGGCGGCGGAAGGCCATGTAGGCTGCATCGTCGATGCAGAGGACATCGCCGTGGGAGAGGACGAACTGCCATTCCGGCGTCGACAGCACATAGGGGTCCGGCAGGAGGTGCGCCCCAGCAGCCGCTGCGAACTCGTTACCCAGAAGGAAATCCCGGTTGCCATGCTGGATGAAGATTGCCAGACCGGCATCACTTGCGTCCCGCAGGGCGGCGACGATTTTGACGTTGAAGGGATCGGACCGGTCGTCGTCACCCACCCAGGCTTCGAACAGGTCGCCCAGGATGTACAGGGCTTCCCCGTCCCGGGCACGGCCGGTGAGAAAGTCCAGGAACAAACGAGTCGCCCCGGGCGACCGGGGCGACAGGTGAAGATCGGAGATGAAGAAGATCAAACGATTTCGGCTTTTTCGATCACCACGTCTTCAACGGGGACGTCCTGATGGAAGCCCTTGTTGCCGGTGCGGACGGCCTTGATCTTGTCCACCACATCCAGGCCCTCGACCACCTGGCCGAAGACGCAGTAGCCCCAGCCGCTGCCGCTCGGGGCCTTGAAGTCCAGGAAGTCGTTATCCACCACGTTGATGAAGAATTGGGCGGTGGCGGAGTGGGGGTCGTTGGTGCGGGCCATGGCAATGGTGCCGCGCTTGTTCTTGAGGCCGTTGGCGGCTTCGTTCTCGATGGGGGTATTGGTCGGCTTCTGGTTCATGCCGGGCTCGAAACCGCCGCCCTGGATCATGAAATTTTTGATGACCCGGTGGAAGACAGTGTTGTCGTAGT